>JAJTBP010000028.1 GCA_021286825.1 Marinilabiliales bacterium
CAATTGCCTTTGAAAATGTTAAATATAAGGATAATTTATTTTCAAAGATAGAAATAATTCCTCCTCGGATTTTCTTCACTCACATCTTTTTACATTTGTCTGACCAACACTGGCATAACAAACGTGTTGCAAGATTGTTTCGTTGCAGGAGTCTTGTTGTAGCACATCTGTGCAAAAAATGGGGGTTGCAACTCCTTGATTGAAGGATGAAGTTGTTTCCCAGGCATTCAAAAATCGGCACGCTCAAACGTGCCGGAGCGGTGAGGCAGACCATCTACCTTGGCTTCGCCCTTTTGCTGCCTGCAAACTCCTCGCATGGTGATTAACTTCTTATCTTTGTCGGAACAATTCCTGCCTTTTCCCATGTCGGTATTATCCAGATATTTGCCTGTCGGCCCTGAGGACCCGGACCTTGCCGGGAAGGTCATACGTCATGCCTTGTTTTTCGCCGGTACGGTGGTGAGTGTGATATGGATCATCCAACTGATCGGGTTTGAGTTTGGACTGGATCTTACCCGTTACGGGGTTCATCCGCGTGATCTTACCGGATTGAGGGGCATTCTTTTTTCTCCCCTGATCCATGCCGGTTTCGATCATCTGTTGGCCAACACCCTCCCTTTGCTGATCTTGACGGTTACCCTCTTTTATTTCTATCGGGGTGCTGCCTACCTGATTTTTTTCCTGATTTATCTTTTGGCGGGCATTTTGCTCTGGATCGGTGGCCGTGATGCCCTTCACATCGGAGCCAGCGGGGTCATCTACGGATTGGCTGCCTTCCTCTTTTTGGGTGGTTTGCTGAGCCGGCAGACCTCCCTCCTCACCATCTCCCTGCTCGTAGCCATGTTTTACGGGAGCCTGATCTGGGGCATCTTACCGGTACGATCGGAGATTTCATGGGAAGGTCATCTGTGGGGTGGCCTATCCGGATTTTTACTTGCCTTCCTTTTCCGGGCCCCTGTTCCGCCCAAAACAGAGGAAGAGGATGCGGAAGATGTGGTGGATTGGACAGAAGAGGATATGCCCGTGGAGGAACCTTGAACCCGCCGCGAATTGTGATTTCTTTGCCTTCCTAGACCCACTCCCTCCCCAGCATGGAAGAAGAATCGCTACCTTTGTTTCCATGAGAAATGATAAAATGGTTCGGTTAATCGCCGATCGTACCGGTGTTGCTCCACAGCAGGTGGTGGCTGCACTATCGCTGTTTGATGAGGGGGCCACCATCCCGTTTGTCGCCAGATACAGGAAGGAACGAACGGGGAGTCTGGATGAAGTAGCCCTGGCCAGCATCCGGGAGGAGGATGAGAAACTCAGGGAATTGGAAAAAAGGAAGGAGACCATCCTGAAATCGATAGCGGAACAGCAACTGCTGACTCCGGCCTTGCGGTCGACCATCGAGGGGTGTTATCTGCTCAATGAATTGGAAGATCTGTATCTGCCCTATAAACCCAAACGCAGAACACGTGCCATGATTGCCCGGGAGAAAGGGCTGGAACCTTTGGCTGAAATCCTGATGGATCAGCGGGAAAGGGATCCGGCCATCAGAGCGGAACGCTTCCTGAGCGATCAGGTCTCATCGGTCGAAGAGGCACTCGCAGGTGCACGCGACATTGTTGCGGAAGTGGTCAGCGAGCACCAGGGTGCCAGAAACCTGGTGCGAAACAGTTTCTCGAAGGAGGCGGTGATCCGGTCGAGGGTGGTCAAGGGGAAGGAGGAAGAGGGAATCAAATACAAGGATTACTTCGATGCCACAGAATGGCTCCGCAAATGCCCGTCCCACCGCATGCTGGCCATGCGACGTGGTGAAAAAGAGGGATTCCTGAAACTGGACCTTGCGCCGGATGAAGAGAAGACCCTTGCGCGGTTGAATGATCATTTCATCACCTCCCGCAATGGATGCAGCGAACAGCTGGAGGTGGCGATCCGCGACAGCTACAAGCGATTGCTGGCTCCCTCCATCGAGACGGAGTTTATGGGCGAGTCAAAAAATCAGGCCGATCTGGAGGCCATCAAAGTCTTTGCGGAGAATCTGAGGCAACTGCTTTTGGCTCCCCCCTTGGGACAGAAGCGGGTGATGGGGATCGACCCCGGATTCCGTTCGGGTTGCAAGGTCGTTTGTCTGGATGCCCAGGGAAACCTGCTGCACAATGAGACCATCTATCCGCATCCGCCCCAGTCTGAAACGATCCAGGCGATGAAAAAAATCGGACCGCTGATCGAAAGTTACCGCATCGAGGCCCTGGCCATCGGCGATGGGACAGCCAGCCGCGAAACAGAGATGTTCTTCAAGCGGATGCGGTTCGACCGGGAGTTGCAGATCTTCATGGTGAGTGAAGACGGAGCCTCGGTCTATTCGGCTTCGAAAACCGCACGTGACGAATTTCCCCAATACGATGTCACTGTCCGGGGCGCGGTATCCATCGGCCGACGGCTGATGGATCCACTGGCAGAGCTAGTCAAGATTGACCCCAAATCGATTGGGGTCGGACAGTATCAACATGATGTGGACCAGAAACTGCTCCAGCAAGCCCTCGAAACAACGGTGGTCTCCTGTGTCAACAAGGTAGGGGTCGACCTGAATACCGCAAGCAGCCACCTGCTTCATCACATTTCCGGACTGAATGCCACACTAGCCGCCAACATCGTGGAATACCGACAGCAGAACGGACCCTATCCTTCCCGCGAGGCGCTGAAAAAAGTTGCCAGAATGGGACCCAAGGCATTCGAACAATGTGCCGGGTTTCTCCGGATTCCGGGTGCCACCAATCCGCTGGACAACTCTGCTGTTCATCCCGAACGCTACCCGCTGGTGGAAAAGATGGCCGCAGATCTGGGTGTACCCCTTGATCAACTGATTGGAAACGAAGAATTGACCCGGGCAATCGAAGCCAAACGGTATGTCAATGCTGAGGTGGGACTTCCCACCCTGACGGATATCCTTTCCGAGCTGGCAAAGCCCGGACGCGATCCCAGGTCGGGTATCAAACATTTCGAATTTGCCGAGGGAATCTACTCCATCGACCAACTGGTCCCCGGGATGGTGCTGCCATGCATCGTTACCAACATCACCCGATTCGGTGCCTTTGTGGATGTGGGAATCAAACAGGATGGGCTGGTGCACATCAGTGAGATGGCAGACCGCTTCATCAGCGATCCGTCGGAGGTGGTCAAGCTTCAGCAACACCTGAAAGTACGCGTGGTGGAAGTGGACATCCCACGAAAACGAATCGCTTTTTCGATGAAAGGAGTCTGAAGGGAGACGGGAAACGGGAGACAGGAGACGGGAGACGGGAGACAGGAGACAGGAGACAGGAGACGGGAGACAGGAGACAGGAGACGGGAGACAGGAGACAGGAGACGGGATGTGAAAAAAAGGCGCCTTTCCTTCCTTGCGGAAGTCAGGCGCCTGATCGCGTTTTAATTAACCGAATTGTTATGAACCGCTACGCTATCTTTGTCTGGGAGTATGTTCCTCCCGGGTTTTGGTCTCTTCTTTTTCCCGCATGTGGCGATTGACTTTCACCGGTTTGCCAACCTCACGGCCATAGTAATTGACTGATTCACTTCTTCCTGCGGGAGCTGCCTGCCGATTGTTTTCCTGACGTGCCGGTTCACGGTTTGCGTTGGGCATCTGGCGGGGTGTCTCGGCCTGGCGTTCGGGTTGCCGTCTTTCCGGTTCCCTGTTGAGGTTGGGAGCAACGTTGTTGTGTTCCTCACGACCCCTGTCCGGTCCCGGTCCCTGCGGGACAACCTGCGGGCGATTGCGGTCGGCGGGTCGGTTGTCTGGCCTGCGGAACCCATTGTCGTCACGCTCATGTCTTGGTCCGAAGACCATGTTCCGGTCATTTTCATTGAATCCCCTTGGGAACCCATCGTGGTGCCGGTAGCGATCCGGCAAAACAGACCGGTAATAATACCTTGGATAGTGGGAAACATAGTAGCGGAAGTGGCGCCAGGGCTCGAAGACGCGGTAGTTGAGTGCCACGACAAAGGCAGCATTCGGATCAAACCAGTCGTACCAGGGAGGCAGAACCCTGGAGAAGATCCATCGGCCATTGTCGAGGTAGATGAATTCTCCTGACCGTGCATCGAAATAAGTCTCAATATCGGGGAAGTAGTAATATCTGATCCGGTCAATGTTGGCATAGGGTGGGGCCCATCCCGGTACATTGATGGAAATGCCAACGCTGACATGCTGGGCGGTCACGGGAGTCATGCAGCTGGCAGCCAGCAGAGCGGTGAGCAAGAGCCATCCGGCCAATGAGAAATGATGCGGTTGCAAGGCGTTCTGTTCAGAACCTGCGTTGCGTTTGAAGATCGTTTTCATCTTTTCGTGTTTTGAGTTGTTGGGGCCTGAACCTTTCGGCGACTGACATCTTTCCCGGGAAGATCTCCCTTCACTCCGTCTGGTGGCTTTGGTTGCAAACCTGGGCACCGGCCTTTACCCTTCGTTATGCAATTACTGTACCAGAATAACTTCCTGCTGGGTTAAAGTGCGGGGGAAAAATGTTAAAGATTGCAAATTTGCCCATGTTCCGGCATTTTAGTCTATCAAAACACAGAAAATCAAATAGATAAATAGGATAGGTTTTCGGGCAGACGGGCTGCGTCTGCGATCTGCAAGGGGTTGGGTTGGATCCGATGGGTCCGAATGGGTAGCTTACTAGTCCTCCCTGATCAACACATACCGATGCTCGTCGGATATCTTACCGTTTTTGACGATGGCCTTGCGGCAGATGGCTTCCAGCTGAAAGCCTGCCTTCTCCAGGACACGGCAAGAGGCTGTGTTGAACGAAAATACATGGGAAAAGAGGCGAATCAACTTCAATTCACCAAAGGCATATTGACAGAGCAACTTCACCGCCTCCGTGGTGATGCCCTGGCCTCTGTACGCTTTGCCTGTCCAATAACCCAGTTCGGCCCCCAACCGGTGTACATCGGATTGGGGAATCAACCCAACGCATCCCACCAACGTCCCCGCATATTCGACGGCAAAGGTCATCTGGGGCTCCTCTTTCCCCACAAATTCGATAAAATCCATCGCATTTTGCTCCGTATAGGGAAAGGGGAAGGCATCCCGAACGTTGTCGAAAATGGTTTGGTCGTTGCACAAAAGCGCAACCTGTGGGTATTCTTCTTTTTGGAATCTCCTGAGGGTGATGGTTCCAACGATCTCTTCGTTTTTCATCTGGTGGCCAGGGTTTTATTTTTTCTTTTTTTGCGCATCCCATACGGTTCCATCCAGCAGGCGAGTGATGGCATCGGCCATTCTCCGGATGCTTTCTGCTTCTCCGCGGGCATTCCAAAGCCAGGTGATCAGCTCCTTTCGGGCCAGGTCGGAACAGGCTTCGAAGGCCGACAAGGCCTCGGGTTCACTTTGGAGGCACTCCAGGAAAGCCTCCGGTGGCTCCTCCGGCACGGGATCGGCAAAGAGGACGACCCGTATGGTGTCGCCCGGTCCTTTGCCCATCTTTTTTCGAAGGGCGCTCTTGATAGGAAGGAACAGATCCCCGTTGCCCATCGGCATGAGGTGGTATCCGCCGAAGGCGTAACTATCGATCGTACCCTTCACCCGTACCCATCCGAAATGGGCATGTTTGTCGGGTCGAATCTCCGGAATTCGGGCATAGACCCAACCTCCCTTCCCGGGATACTTTTCCAGAAGATAATCTTTCGCTACCAGCGGATGGTCCATGTTTCAACCATTTTGTCAACTCCCTGTCCGACAGGCCCAAGGCGCATCAGATGGGGGAGCTGATCAAAAGTAAAAGATTTTTTGACAACGTGGGATCGGTGCCTCTACTTTTCCGATTTCTCCTGCAATCCACTCCTGATCCAAAGGAATGCGAAGATCAGAGCCGCAATACCCAAAATCCACGCAGCCGGTTGGGTTTGCTGCCAGATCCATTCGGTAGATCCCTTGTGGAAGGTAAAGGAGAAGGGGAGGAGTCCACACATCAAAGTCAACGACATCCAAAGTTTTGTCCTGTTTTTCATGCTGCTAATTTTTTGATTGACAGGGCAAAATTAGTCAGTCGACCGACGGCTTACCAAATCCTGTGGGGTTGAAAAAGGGTGGAGCGTGGGGTTGAGAAAGGGGCCAGGCTGGATTGTGCTATGCGTTGCTGAGCGAACGTGCCTCCTTCCT
The DNA here is from genome assembly GCA_021286825.1 of Marinilabiliales bacterium. Lineage (GTDB taxonomy): Bacteria > Bacteroidota > Bacteroidia > Bacteroidales > Prolixibacteraceae > CAINVV01. Next base: position 6,146 of record JAJTBP010000028.1, read on the forward strand.
GCTGCCAATGCCAAGGATTCGGTAGGACTGGTTGATGTGACTCTTGAGGGTACTCTCCCCGATGTGGAGGAGGTTGCAGATCTCCTTGTTTGATTTGCCTTCCCGGATCAACGCCATCACCTCGCTTTGACGCGGCGACAGTTCCGCCCATTTGGCGGCCGATTCGGTGCGTTTGTCTTGGAGCATTTCATGCATCGCACGGATGCGATGCTTCAGCCGGCGGCGTTCCACCTGTACCCAGAGCAAGGCCAGTATGGCCGTTACGAGCGCCAGAAGCATGGCAAGGACCGGCCGATCGCTCCAGATCAGTCGGACGTCCGTGCGGTCAAAACGAATGGCCACCAGCGAACAAAAGAGAAAAAGAATGGCTCCCACCAGCCAGTTTTGACGTCGGGTCAGCGCATCGAAGATTTTGTCTGCAATTTTCATGGCATGGGTCAGGTGTCACTTGGGTTTCTTAAAGCTCTGCTCGTATTGCCGGATCCAGTCGGCTGGCGTCATCTTCCCGACCAGTTGTCCGATGAGATCGAAGGGAATCTGTTCCGGCTTCTTGAAACGCAGGCATCCTTTTCCCACGTCCGGTTTGGAAGGAAAGATTCGGCTGTATTCGGTGGTAAACCAATCGGTCAACGCCGGATTGGCATAAATCCCCATGTGATACACGACGATGAAATTCTTTTGAGAAGCCAGGTTGATGAAGGGAAGGGGCAGTTTGGGCGTGCAGTGATAACCGGCCGGATAGAGCGAATGGGGCACGACATATCCGATCATGCCGTAACTCATGGTCTCCTCGAATCCTGCCGGAAGGTTGCTCAGGATCACCTCCCTGAGCTTGCGCATGGGTGCTTGTCGGTCGGCGGGTAGTTCCGACAGATAGACTTCGACGGTGGTGGCTTTGGACTGCATAAATAGGATATTTCGGGTTATGGGTTTGATTTTGACTTGCCTTTTTCGAGGTTGGGATGTAGCACTTTCTTCTCGGCCAGCATTTGCAGCAGTTGTTCCATTCGTTTGGCACGCGTCACCTCGTTTCGTGCCGATTGCAAACGCCAGATGATGGCGTAACGGTTCATTTTGGAAATCGATTCAAAGAAAGCCAGTGATTCGGGCTTCCTGTTCAGTTCCGTCAGAAAATAGTCGGGAATGGTCAGGTTCCTGTGCGAATCATAGGCATTTTCCCATCTTCCGTCTGCCTTGGCCTCCTCGATGGCTTTGTATCCGGCCGGCCGGATCCGTTGTTCAGCCGTTAGTCTGGCCACATGTTCGACGTTGCGTTTCGACCAGGTGCTGCGGGGGCGTCTGGGGGTAAAGCGCTGGAGATAGAATTTATCATCACCCGGGCGCAGTTGTCCGTCGATCCATCCAAAACAGAGGGCTACATCGAGCGCTTTGGCATAATCGACCGATGCAACACCCGATCCTTTCTTGTAAAACTGCAGCCATATGCCATCCGACTGCTGGTGGTTGGCCTCCATCCAGATCTCCATCTCAGCCTGAGAGGAGAAGGGGACGATCGGTAATTCAGGAGCTTTTTTGGTTGCCATGATTCTTTTTTTTTACCCCTTCCGGGGATCGCAGGGCCTGTTTATCTCCGCATCCAGGCAGGTTTCAGAGGGGTCAGTTGTTGATAAACCGGACAACTTTCGATGTGCGATCCCGGCAGGTAACCGGTACTCATCAAAAACTCGTGTACGATCTCTCCTCCGGTAAACCGAAAGGTCTTTTTAAACAACTTGACCCATTCTGTCAAGGGCAGCGGATGGTGGAGTTCGAGCCAGTTCAGAAAGGAACCGTGCTGCTCCTGCAAGGTGAGGATGACGCCTGCATTGTAGATGGCGGCATCGATCTTGAGCCGGTTGCGGATGATCCCGGCATCGCCCAGCAAACGTTCCCTTTCGGTCGGACCGTACGCTGCCACTTTGGTCAATTGAAAGCCGTCAAAGGCATTTCTGAAATTCTCCTGTTTCTTGAGGATGGTGGTCCAGCTTAGACCGGCCTGAAAAATTTCCAGAATCAGTCGGCCAAAGAGCTCATCATCGCTGCCGATCGGAAAGCCGTAGGCGGTGTCATGGTAGATGCGGTGAAGATTGTCGGGCTCCATGCGTTCGACCGCTTCACAATAGGATTTGGGTGGTTCCATAGATTAACTGTTGATGGCAGCCTCAGCCAAGCGGATGAGTTCCTGCCGGTGTTTTCTGTAAACGACGATTGGCTTGTCTCCCTGAATCAGCCTTTCATCCATCCCCTGTTCCGATTTTAACGGGAGTTGCGTCTCCACAACCCGCTTGTCCTGTCGCAGGATCACGAGGCTGCTGATCTTTCCGATGTAGTTGAACAGGTTGCGCAGCAACGGAAGACGAATCATCCGTTGATAATATCGGATGTAGACCAGCGTGGTCTCCTCATCGACCGGGACAAATGCTGCGAATGCCCGGATCTTGTCCGAAATGAAATTCTGCCAGATGTTGGGGTAGTGAAATTGCAGGCGGAACAACTTCTCGTAATCTGGCATGGCCTCCTCCTTGCGCGGCAATGAGTTTCCATCATCCCGGATGTTTTGGACCCAAAAGGTGATCAGCTCACCTTCCAGCCTGACGACCGGTCCGTTCACCAGGGTCTTTCCTCCACGGCCAATGGTGGTGGCATGAACGAAGGGCAGGTGCACCACATCCAACTGATTCTCGATGACCCGCGAATAGTGGACCTTCCATCTGTCGATCAGCGTTGAATAGGAAAAATCTGCCAGTTCAGCAAAGAAAAAGGGCTTGTCGGTGGCTTTCGAAGCCTCTCCCCACCAGATCCAGATCAGACCATAGCCTTCCCAGACCGGGTAGGCCTCGACCCGCATCGTCTCCGGAACCGGTTTCAAACGGCCGTTGGCTGGAATGTGCACCACCTTTCCGTCGCCGCCGAATTCAAAACCATGAAAGGGACAGACCAAATGCCCCTTGCTGATGGTGCCGCATCCGAGCGAAGCACCGCGGTGGCAGCATTTGTCTGCAATGCAGTTTGCCTTTCCCGATTCATCGCGCCAGAAAGCCAGCATCACCCCCAGTCGTTGTACACGCAATGGTCGCTTCTTTTTCAACTCGGAAGAATCCAGCACCACATACCATTGATTGGGGATCATAAACGAAGGATTAATTTTTCTATAAAGATATTACGATAACCGGATTGCCGCGTTTCTTTTTGGGAAGGAAATTCGGAATAGGGAACTGGGAGACGTGAGACGGGAAGTTGGCGGTCCAATTTTAAGTAATTGTAATATTTTTACCCACGCAGCATATTCTGATGGCAATTGTTGTAATTTTGTTTTCTTATGCGTAATTAACATTTATTAACAAATGTTCGCTGCATGGAGAAAATTCATTCGGGTATTAAAAAGGTAACATTTGCAGGGCTCATCATCACGTTGGGCATCGTCTACGGAGACATCGGTACCAGTCCGTTGTATGTGATGAACGCCATCATGAAGGGAGGCATCGAAATCAATGAACTTTTGATTTATGGCGGACTCTCCTGCATCTTCTGGACGCTTACCCTGCAGACCACTTTCAAGTATGTCATCATCACCTTGCAGGCTGACAACCACGGAGAAGGGGGAATCTTTGCACTCTTTGCCCTGGTGAGGCGAAAAACCAATTTGATTGCCCTCATCACCATGCTGGGGGGCAGTGCCCTGCTCGCAGACGGTGTGATTACCCCTGCCATCACCGTTACCTCGGCCATTGAGGGTCTCAATCTCCAGTTTAGCAACATCCCGGTGGTCCCCATTGTCCTGACCATCTTTTTGCTGCTCTTCTTTTTCCAGCAGTTTGGGACAGGTCTGATCGGGAAAATCTTTGGTCCGGTCATGTTCATCTGGTTCCTGTTGCTGGCGGTGTTGGGGATCGGGCAGTTGACGCATGGCATCAGCATCCTTGCCGCACTCAATCCCTATTATGCCTATAAATTCCTGACCGTATATCCCCAGGCCGTGATCTTGCTGGGAGCCGTTTTCCTGGCTACCACCGGTGCCGAGGCACTCTACTCAGACCTGGGTCATTGCGGCATAAAAAACATCCGGATAACCTGGGTTTTTGTTAAAATATCCTTGATTCTCAACTACCTGGGTCAGGGCGCCTGGTTGCTGGATCACCTCGCCGATGCCAAGAAGGTCAATGTGTTCTATTCCATCATGCCCCATTGGTTCCTCATTCCGGGTGTCCTCATTGCCACGGCTGCTGCCGTCATTGCCAGTCAGGCCCTGATCAGCGGTTCCTACACCCTCATCAGTGAGGCGATTACCTTGAATATTTGGCCCAGAATCAAGGTGTTGTATCCCACCGTAGTCAAGGGCCAGGTCTACATTCCCTTCGTGAATTGGCTGTTGTGGATTGCCTGCTCCTTCGTGGTGGTCTACTTCCGGGAGTCATCGAATATGGAGGCTGCCTATGGGTTGTCGATCACCATCACGATGATCATGACCACCTTGTTGTTGTCGGTCTACCTGAGCAAACGGAAACTGAACGTTGTGCTGAGGTTCCTGTTGCTGGCCATCTTCCTCACCATCGAAGGCACCTTCCTGTATGCCAACCTGCACAAATTCATGGATGGCGGTTGGCTCACCATCCTCTTGGCCTCATTCTTCTTCATCGTGATGTATGGCTGGTATTTTGGTCGCAAGATCAAGAACAAATTCATCACCTTTACCAGTCTGAAGAAGGAGACCGATGTCATCTATGAGTTGAGCATGGATTACAACGTGCCTAAGATTGCCACCAACCTTGTCTACATCACCAAGGCCAATCATCTGGATCAGATCGAGTCCAAGATCATGTATTCGATCTTCAACAAGCATCCAAAGCGGGCCAATACATACTGGTTCCTGCACATTGACAGTCTGGACACACCGGATACCTTTGAATATACGGTGCATCACATCGTACCGGGAGTGGTGATCAAGGTGGAATTCCATCTGGGATTCAAGGTGGAGCGGCGGATCAATGTCTACTTCAAACAGGTGCTGGAAGATCTGGAGAAGTCGCATGAGATCAGCATGGTCAGCCATTACAAATCGCTGAAACGTCACTCCATTCCGGCCGACTTCCTCTTCGTCAACCTCGACCGGGTATTGGTCAACGATTACAAACTTCCGCCGTTGAAACGTTTTACCATGGGGCTCCACAACCTGATCCGCCGGATTGGCATCACCGATGTCAAGGCGTTGGGGTTGGATACCAGCAATGTCATTGAGGAGAAGATTCCGATCGTCATTGCCCGGGAGGAAAAGAAACGGATCAAGCGGATCCAGCGCTGAAAAGTTTCCCCCAAAAGGAAGTCCGGCAGTCACAACATCTTTGTTGCCTCTGCCGGACTTCCTTTTTCCATGCCTTCCTCAACAACCGCCGTGGGCAGAAGGAGCCCGCTTGACAGGGACCACCTTTTCCTGGGTGGTGGCTGGCGTTGTAGCCGGTTCCGGGACGCTGGCGTGTTCCTGCTTTTTCAGCAACGAACCATCCACCCGGGAGACTTCCTGACCATCGGCAGGGGTTTCCACGAATCCTTCCGGGATATGGTATCCTCCTTTGAGCCGCTTGATGCCCGAATAACCCAGTTGCTGCAACAACATCCAGGGGGCGACGGCTTGTAATTCGGTCGTGCCGAATAGCACCACCTCCTTGTTCGCTTTTAGCAAATCCCCAAGGATCTCTAGCGATGCCGGTTCCAGAATCTGTCTGGCAGGAAGGGAGATCGCCTGTGCGGGATGACTCGTCAGGTACATCTCCTCCGGCCGAAGGTCGATCAAGGTCTTGCCTGCCAACGCCTCCGGAAGGACGGTTTGACTGTCGTTGGTGACGAGCGGGATGGACCGTTTGGTCCCCTCTTTGAATCCAGGAACATCCGGTCGCAACCAGTAAGCTGTCAAAACCAGCAGCACGGCCAGTGCCGGGAGCCATATTTTCATTGGGATCGATTTGATCTGATGCATGGTGTGTGGAATGGGTTCTACAAGGGTTACAAAGTTCTTAGCAGCCTCCGTGCGTGGAGGGTGATTTTCTTGCGACAGGTACCGATTCGGCTGCCGGTTTGGGTGCTTCCGTGGCCGCAGTTGCCGGGCCTTCGCCGGTAAAATATTGTCGGGCAGCACTTCTGAATTGTTGCAGTTCCAGATCGGAAGAGGAAGCGGTGGACGGCAAGGTTTGTTCGTTCAGAATGGTGCGCGACCACTCGTTCATGCCGCCTTTCAGCACATACAGACGTTTCACGGCATACCGGGTAAGCAACAGCCATGCCCTTTCGCTGATCAGGTCCGCGTTGGAGAGGAGTACAACGTCTTTGCCATGCTGGTTGTAAAGTTCCTGGGCAGAGGCCGACAGCAGGGAGTCAGGAGAAAGGTTCACCGATCCCGGCAGGTTGAAGGTCTTGAAATCCTTGGCTGGTCGCAGATCGATCAGGCAAAGGGTGGGATCATTTTCGATGATCCGGTGTGTTACCTGGTCGGCGGTGAGGTAACGCGTCTTGTCGTTCATGGCATTCAACAAGGCTTTGGGCGTAATTTCGGCCGGGTTTTCCTTCTTCGGAAGGATCACAAGTCCGAGGGCCAGTACCACCACCAACAGGGCAATCAAAGGAAATTTCTTTTCCATTTTCGGATCCGTTAATATTCTACTTTTTTGACTTTGTTTTGAATCCAGGAAACACCGGCAAACATGGCCAATGCGATCAGGATGAGCAGGAAGGTGAACATTTCGGGGGAGATGCCCAAAGTGTCACTGATCAGTGGCGATCCCATGGAACCACTGTAATACAATTTCTCCCAGAGAGGAAATGATTCAGAGAAAAGAAAGATCCCAATGAACATGCCTCCGAAAAAGGCCAGTCCATCCTTTCTGCCAACGGCTACGGCACAAAGGCTGGTTCCCGGGCAGTAGCCGCCCATGGCAAACCCAATTCCCATGATGATCCCTCCGATGATGGCAGAGGCAAGGAAGGTGGGTTGAATGTAGAGAGCCTGGAAACTCACCACGCCCAGATAGTCCATGTAGAGGAGTCCAAGAGAGGAGACAATGGCTGCTGTGAAGAATACTTTTACCACCACGAAATCGTAACCAAAAAAGGTGCCGATGATTTTACGGGCAGATGAAAATCCGGAGGCTTCAAGTGCGAAACCAAATCCGATGCCGAGCAGAACAGCAAACAAGTTGTCCCAGGCAGGGGAAAAAAGGCCGGATGCGACGAGTGGTCCTGTCATGATTGCAAGTATGATGGGTTAAATCCAGTTTTTACGAAAGATCCAGGCGGCAACGAAAGCGGTTCCGAAAATGGCCACCATGGTGATGTAGCCACCCAGGGAGAGGACGGCCATCCCGCTGAGGGCAGCCCCGCTGGTGCATCCCCTGGCAAGTTGTGATCCAAATCCAAAGATCACACCGCCTCCCATGGCAAACAGCAGGCGTTTTCTTTCCGTGATTTTTGGTGAATGTTCCGTTTTGATTTTCAGTCTGTTGAACAAAAGTCCGGAGAGAAAGGCCCCTGCCAGCACGCCAAGTACCTCATAGACCAACCAGTTGTTCATGGGTTTTTTGTCTCCGCCGGCAAATTGGCAGTAATAGGCCGAATGTTCCACATGTTCGGGGGCCACCACGTTGACAGCGGCTGCTACACTGTTTTTAACTGCGCCGCTGGCACCAAGTCCTCTTCCCGATATGTAAAAAGCCAGGAGTAGTACCGTACCCAGCAACACGCCTCCCAGATAGGGATTCAGGTAGGTCGTTCCATCGTATTTGTTTTGCTTCATGGGTCTGAAATTTCTTTGGTCCTTTGTATGATGTTAGATTAATAAAGGTAGCGGGTCAGCTGACCGGCCTCCACCATCAGGAAACGGAAGATGAGTCCGCCGGCCAGTACCAGCAAGGCCGGTATGATCACCGGTACCGACCAGCCTCTGAGTTCCATGGTTTCCAGCAAGGCCGGCAGGATGAGTCCCAGCAGCACCACGAAGGTGAAGAAGGGAGCGGTAAAGCTGCCACCGAGGAATAGGGCGGCGGCATTGATCTGTGCCTCCGAGCCGGCCTGGTAGCCCATCAGCAGGTGGGTGATGAGGAAGAGCTCGATGATGATCAGCAGGATGTCGATTCGTCCGATGATCTTTCTTTCCTTGTGGTCCTTGCTCATCAGCAGGATGACCGCTGCACCGGTCGACATGCCTGAGACCAGGAAGAGGGGGCCCAGGATGGAGGTATTCCACAACGGCCTTGCATTGAATGCGGAAAGCAGAATCCCTGTATAAATGCCGAGGATGACGGACAGGATGGTCATGGGCCAGGCCAGACTGACCCTGTTTTTGATGAGCCATCCTTCGAAATCCTTCAAGACTTTGTATCGCCAGTCCCACCCGGGGAAGAGCTCGGTCAGGTAGCTGGCGGCCCACAGAATCGATAGGGGAGTAATCAGCATCAGCACCCAGGCACCCCAGCTCATGGGCGATTCCAAACGGATCGTGGTATAGAGCTGCCAGAAAAAGAGTTTGTGCTTCAGGTCGAGAAACAACATGAACAACCCAACGACCAGCGCTGCAGGAACCACCAACGGCGCCATCTTGACGGTTGCCCTCATCTTGTGTTCTTTGCCAAGGATGGTGAAGACGCCTGCAAAGAAAAGAATCCCTGCGGCGAGGCCACCCAGGAAGAGATACATGGGAATTTGCCAGTGCCAGATATTCAGGTTGGGATCTATGTTCGGGATGCTGCGCCCGCTAACAAATAATTCTTCCTTCATGATTCAATGAATTGTCTGTGCTACAACAGATAAAAAATTTGGGGTTTGGTTCCGGCTTCCGGTGCCAGCGACTTGAATTTCCTGTTTTTCAACACGGTCACCAGTTTGGCGTTGGGATCGTCCAGGTCACCGAAATAGATGCATTTGGTCGGACAAACACTGGCACAGGCCGGATCCAACCCTTCCCTGACCCGGTGGATGCAAAAGGTGCATTTGTCGACATATCCCTCAGGATGTGAATAGCGGGCCTTGTAAGGGCAGGACTGGATGCAGGCACCGCATCCGATGCATTTGTGGTGTGTGACCAGCACCACGCCTCCCTCTTCGATGTGGCTGGCTCCTGTTGGACAGCATCGAACGCAGGGTGAGTTGTCGCAGTGGTTGCATCTTTCCGAACGCAGTTCAATGCTGACATTCGGATAGGTGCCTTCCACCACCTCCGTCACCCAATCGCGGCAAAAGCCAACCGGGACGTTGTTTTCTGTCTGACAGGCCACTACACAATCACTGCAACCCACACATTTCCGGGTGTCAATAGCCATTGCATATCTCATGATTTAACCTCCTTCTTTGGTTCTTCTTTCAGGAATGTGACGAAATTGCCACGCATTCCGGTTCCGCCCATGATCGGGTCGATGCTGATCCGGGTGATGAGTTCTGTGTCGTTCACCCCTCTGCCATAGGCATAAGAGAGCGGCTTGTGGCGATGGCCGAAGCCATGGACGATGTAGACCGAATCCCATCGGATCCGTTCCGTGATCCGAACCTTGACAGAAAAATTGGAGATCACGCCATCCTGGTTCTTGAGCCAGACATGCTGATCCTTCTTCAACCCCCACAATTCGGCCACCTGGGGATTGACCCAAATGGCATTTTCAGGCATCAGGGCTACCAGGTTCCGGTTATTGGCGGTACGGCTGAAGGTGTGCATCGGGGCCCGTCCATAGATCAACCGGTAAAAGCCGGTTTCGGGTTGCGGATGGGGACGGAAGACGGGCATCGCATCAAAACCGGACTCTGCCAACTCAGCCGATTTCAGATGGATCTTGCCGGTAGCTGTCTTGAATGGATAGTCGGCACCCGGCGGAATGTACAACAGACTCTTCCTTGGTAGTTTCTTCAGTCCGATCTTCTCCATCTCCGCCAGGGATGAGCCCACTTGCTTCAACTGCCACTCCAACACTTCACTCAGATCCTTGAAGTTGAAATAGGCACCGAGTCCCAATCGTTCCCCGATTTGCTTGGCAATCCACCAGGCAGGCTGGGTCTGGTATTTCGGGGTGGTGGCGGGCATGCGCAGGGCGATGGTGGGTTCACGATGGGGTGAGAGACGAAGGTCATCGTATCTTTCCAGGTAGGTACACTCGGGCAAGACCACATCGGCATATCCGGTGATCTCCATGGGCATGGTGTCGACCACTACCAGCAGGTCGAGCGACTCCATGGCCTTGTGCAACTGCTCTTTCAAAGGGATCGCCATGACCAGGTTGGTCCCCGAGACAATCCATCCATGAATCTGATGGGTTCTGCCCGTAGCCGGTATCGAGGCTTCGATCATCGAGTTGGTAACCGATTCGCGTGCCATCGGATATTTTCCATCCAGGGTTTCATGCCATGACCAGGTTGGTTTGGGGTAGGCTGGAGCTGGGAAGGCCGGGACCTTGACACCCTCCTTGAAGAAGATGCCCCCGCGACTCCCCCAGCTGCCCAACAAGGCATTCAGGATCGCGATGGCCCTGGAGCGCTGCACATCGTCTCCATACCAGGTGGTGTGTCTTCCGGGATGGATGATGACGGATGGGGCAGCATTGGCCATTTCCCTCGCCGTATGACGGATCATCTCCGGTTTCAGCGTGGTGATGCCATAGGCCCATTCGGGCGTATACTCTTTGACATGTTCTTTTAATTCGGCAAATCCCTCGGCATATTTTTCGACATATTCCTTGTTGTAGAGACCTTCGTGTGTCAGCACGTGAATCCAGGCTAGCAACAAGGCAAGGTCGGTGGCCGGTTTGATCGGCATCCAGTACTTGGACTTGCTGGCCGCTGTCGACAGACGCGGATCCACGGTGATGATGACTGCCCCGCGATCGATGGCATCCGACATCTCCTGAACCTGGCCGTTGTGCATGTTCTCTCCGATGTGGGAACCAATCAGGACAAGGCATCGGGTATCCCGAATGTCGGTGGCTTCCGGACTGCCTACCGACTCCCCGAAGGTGAGTTCAAAACCGGTGTCACGCGGTCCCCGGCACTGGGCAAACGAGGGAGCGGCAATATTTTCTGATCCAAAAGCATTCAACAGATGGGTGAAATACCTTCCAGAACTGCCATGGTTGAAGAGCGCCATGCTTTCCGGACCATGTTTGGCGGCAATGTCCTTCATTTTTCCGGCGACATAATCCAATGCCTCATCCCAGGTGGCTTCCCGGTAGGTCTGTTCCCCATTGCGGGTCACACGGATCAAAGGGGTTTTCAACCTGTCCGGATCGGAATACATGCCAACTCCACCGGTGCCACGCGGACACAACCTGCCGTTGCACTGCGGATCATCCTGATTACCCGTGATCTTCTGAATGTCACCGTCGGGTGTAACATGTGCCCAACCGGCACATTTCCAAAAACATACTTCACAATAAGTGGCTACCTTACGCATGGGGCCCTTGGTCGGACCCTCTTTGCCCAAGGCAATTTTGCCGGACTGACCCGAAACAAGGTTGGTCGCTCCGGCGGCCACAGCAGTCATTCCCAGACCCAGGGAACTTATTTTAATGAACTTCCTTCTGGTTTGCATGCTAGCATGATTAATGTTGAACAGAACCCATGCCTCAAAGAGGTGAAAATTCTATTATTCAAACAAATATAGTGGATTTGACGTTCATCAAAAAAACGATCCTGGAAATGATATGATGGTAAATCACTGTATATCAAGCGTATGCAATTGTGGTGTTTGGCAATGGTCGAACTGGAATTTGTAACTATTTGACAATCAAAATTCTGTAGAACATAAAGAATGGATATAAATTTTCTCAAGTAATTGATAATACATTGAAAATCAGCATATAACATCTTTGATGAAGTTGTCAGAAAAAAAAGTGACGTGCATCAGGAAAAAAACTGATTGATGACAGGAATGATGGGAAGCCGCCAGGGGAAAAGCACAGTCAATTTGTTGTAGTTTTGGTGGTATCATAACGTATTGCCTGATGAACAGGGTCTCCCGAAGTCAATTCATCCGTCTGATCTCCTTTTTGCCTGTGGCATTTGCCATGTGGTTATGGTATCAACTGACCAGGAGCGGAAGGGTTGTAACCGGTCGTTACCGTCATCCCGCTACCTTGCCCATGGGTGTGACCTTTGCCGGGGCTTACTTTCTTTTCAGGGATGGTTCGGGTGTGAAGGCCTTCTCTACCCGCTGTACCCATGCGGGATGCAGGCTGGAACGCTCCTCCGGCAACCGGATTCTCTGCAGTTGTCATGGTTCGGCCTTTGATGCGGCCACCGGTTTGGTGGCAAAGGGACCTGCCTACCGCTCGTTGGAGTCCATCGACTGTCAGCAAGATGCCGTGACGGGAGAATGGGTGGTTCAGATGTCGAAGGCTAACAAATGATGATCATGCAGGATAGGTTCGGTTTGGCAGCATTGAAATCTCAGTTGAGAGAGACGGCAGGAAAACTTACCGGCGGTGCTTTGCTGATCTGTCTGTTGAGCGGACTGTTACTGGCCCTTCCCTATGATCCTTCAAAGGCTTTTGGGTCGATCTTCGACCTTGTGCTGTTTCATCCCGCTGCCTCCTTTGTTCGAAATCTTCACTACTGGAGCGCCCAGGCGTTCCTGATCTTCCTTTTGTTTCATGTGGGGGATCATCTGTTTCAATCGACAGAGCAAAACATCCG
>JAJTBP010000357.1 GCA_021286825.1 Marinilabiliales bacterium
AAGGAGGCCGGCCGGTTATCTGTTTTCAGTCGATCAATTCTCCAATCAGGGTGGTTTGGGTGCAGTCGAGTACCCTGACCTTCACCAGGTCGCCGATTTTTGTCTCCTTTCCCGGGAAGACGACCACCTTATTCTGGGAACTCCTGCCAAAAAGTTCGCTTTTTTTCTTTTTTGACGTCCCTTCCGTGAGAACCTCCATGATCTTACCGATGTCCCGCCTGTTGCTTTCCATTGAGAGGCGGTTCTGAAGCGAGATGATCTCCTCCAGCCGTCTGGACTTGACCTCTTCCGGTACATCGTCGGTAAAATGGTCGGCAGCATAGGTGCCGGGCCTCATGGAAAACTTGAACATGAAGGAGGTGTCGAATCCAACCTCTTCCATCAAAGCCAGGGACTGTTGATGGTCCTCCTCCGTTTCGGTGCAGAAGCCGCAGAAGATGTCGGTGGTAAGTCCGCAATCGGGGAGGATCTCCCGGATGGCTTTGATCCGCCCCAGGTACCAATCCCTGTCATATTTCCGGTTCATCTTTTTCAGCACGGCAGAGCTGCCGGATTGAACCGGAAGGTGGATGTGCCGGCAGATGTTGGGATGGGCCGCCATGATTTTCAGCAGTTTGTCGGAGAGGTCCTTCGGATGGGAGGTGGTAAAACGAACCCTCAGATCGGGGGATACCTGGGCCACCATTTCCAGCAGGTCCGGAAATTTCACCGGCTTTCGGGTGGGTTCGGGATTCCACAGGTAGGAGTTGACATTCTGACCGAGGAGGGTGACCTCTTTGGTGCCAGAGGCCATCAAAGCCTCTATCTCGTTGAGGATGTCCCGCGGATCGCGGCTGCGTTCCCGGCCACGGGTATAGGGGACGATGCAGTAAGTGCAGAAATTGTTGCAACCCCGGGTGATGGAGACAAATCCGGTGATGCGTTCATCCCCGATTCTCTTGGGAATGATGGAGTCGTAGGTCTCGTCGATGGTCAGTTCGACATTGACGGCGTTCTCGCCATGAGAAGCCTTGTCGTAAAGGAAAGGCAGATCGCGGTAGGCATCCGGACCTGCCACCAGGTCCACATTCTTTTTCTCCACCAGTTCATCGCCGATTCGTTCGGCCATGCAACCGATCAGGCCCACCACAAGACCGGGTTTCTTTCTTTTGAGCCCTTTGAAGTGGGTCAGTCGGTTCCAGATTTTTTTCTCGGCATTATCCCTGACGGAGCAGGTGTTGATGAAGATGGCATCGGCCTCGGTGTAGTTTTCCGTGAGGGAGAAGCCTCTGTCGGCCATCACGGAGGCCACCACTTCACTGTCTGCGACATTCATCTGGCAACCGTAGGTCTCTATGTATAGTCTCTTTTGTTCCATGTTTTGGTATGAAGGTTTATCCCGATTGGATCCTCTGGGGATACGAAAACCGGTTGCAAAGTTACGATCAATTTGTCAATTGGCTTATCCCGTGCATGCGGGTTCCTGTCGGGAAAGAGTATACGATTGTTTGAAAGGAGAAGTTTTCACCATTCTTTTTTGCTTATCTTTGCGGTAAATGATCTGTCGTATGCGATCTTTCGGAGGGAAATCTGCAATTGGTACATTGATAATCATTGTTTTGGCTTCATTCGGTTTGCAAGCTCAGAATGGAACCAAGGCGGTGGCACCCCCTCCCGCGATAGCCGACGGATCCTTTATCTGGCAACGGCTTGATGTAGTTTCAGGAAGTGAAATTGCCGATTTGCTCAGACAACAGTATGATCTTGGCAGGAGAACGGGAACCATGCCCGGTTACCGCTTACAGCTCTTTTTTGGTTCTGGCGTACAGGCCAGGGCACATGCCGAGAAGATCAAATCCGATTTTAACAGGCTTAATCCGGAAACAAAGGTCTACCTGATCTTCAAGTCGCCAGACTTCATCGTCAGGGCAGGTGATTACAGGACCCGGAGTGAAGCATTGAAAATACTTAGAAATTTAACCTCCGGATTCGCGAATGCCTTTATTGTCTCGGATGATATTGCCTTCCCAGTTCCGGCTGTTCAGGAAGGAACCATCAGATGAGCGATCAGATCAAGCACGAGTGTGGAATTGCCATGATCAGGCTACGGAAGCCACTGGAATATTACCGGCTGAAATACGGAACCTGGCAATATGGAATCAACAAGCTCTACGTGCTGATGGAAAAACAGCACAACCGGGGGCAGGACGGGGCCGGTGCTGTGGGAATCAAGATCAACATGTCGCCCGGCAGAGAGTACATATTCCGGCACCGATCCATCGACCCGAATCCCATCCGGGATGTTTTCACCAAGATCTTCAAGGAGTACAGTCACGCGCAACAACAATACCCACAGGCATTTGCCGATCCCACCTGGGCGAAGGCCAACCTCTCCTTTGCCGGAGAGCTTTATCTGGGGCACCTGAGGTATGGTACTTTTGGCCGAAACAGTGTCGAATCGACCCATCCGGTCATGCGACAAAACAACTGGCGGTCCAGAAATCTGGTGCTGGCCGGTAATTTCAACCTCACCAATGTGGATGAACTGTTCAACCTGTTGGTCGGACTGGGTCAGTTTCCAAAGGGATTCAACGATACGGTAACGATTCTGGAAAAGGTGGGTCATTTCCTCGATGAGGAGAATGAGTTGCTCTTCAGACAATACAAGAACGATGGGATCCCCAACATCAACATCTCCGCACTGATTGAGAAGAACCTCGACATTCGCAAGATACTCGAAAGGGCAAGCCGCGACTGGGACGGTGGTTACACCATTGCCGGGATCATCGGCCATGGGGATGCCTTCGTCGCCAGGGATCCCTGGGGCATCCGGCCGGCATTCTATTATGCCGACGAGGAGATCGTGGTGGTGGCATCCGAGCGCCCGGTGATACAGACGGTCATGGGCGTGGGCTGGAATCAGGTGCAGGAGATCAAACCGGGTCATGCGCTGATTGTCAAAATGGACGGCA
>JAJTBP010000358.1 GCA_021286825.1 Marinilabiliales bacterium
ACTTCTTCAGGGGTGAGCGATACAGGAACAATCTGGTCAACACCGGCGACAACAACCTGTGGTACTTCTACAACCCGGTAACCGTCGGACTGGGGAAGACAGAATTCCAGCAGTTGTGGGGAAAACGAAGATTGGAAGACAACTGGAGGCGGAAAAACAAAATCTCTCTTAATATCTCCGACATGGAGGGTTTCGACAACGGGGGAGAGCTGGTTGCAAAAGAAAACCAGAAGCCCAAGGAGTCGAATCCAAAGGCGGTCGAATATTACATGCAAAACCTGCCCCTGTCAGACTCCCTGCTTCGGGCATCCCACGACCGTATCAAATCGGCACTCTTTGCCGCCGGACGCATCTATGAAAGCACCCTGAAAGACGAATATCACGCCATAGCCATCTTTGAGGAATTGAATGTCCGCTATCCGGCTAGCCTCTTTGAATTGCCGAGTTGGATCGAACTGCATAAAATGAAGCAGGATCAGCTTTACCGACAAAAGATCACCTCCAAATATCCCGAGTCGAACTATGCCAAATACCTGATGAATCCCAATTTTCTTAAGGATCTTGAGCAAAACCGAATCCTCAGGGAAAGAAAATACAGTGAGGCAATCGACCGCTACAAGAAAGGCGATTACCAACAGGCAGGAACGCTGGCTGCCGAGGTACTTGCGCTGCAACCCGATAGCCTGATGCTACCCAAGGTCCGGTACATCCGGATGATTGCGGAAGGTCAGAGCCAGCCCCGCAATACGTTTGAAAAGCAGCTGGAGAGCTATCTTCATGATTATCCGACCTCTCCGATGAACGACAGGGTATTGAAGATCAGGGAATTGGTTCAGCAAAATGCTTTGGCTGATCTCGAAAAGACCATCGCCAGACTCGACTCTGCGGCTGCGGTTAGGTTAAAAGAACAGCAGTTGGCTGGAAAAGAAGATCCTTTCGGTGGCAAATTCAGTTATGATGAGGAGTTGTTCCATTATTTCGTCCTTTCATTCCCGATAACTGCGAAAGTGGATGTCAACCGCCTGATCTTCGATCTGGCCAATTTCAACATCGACTACTACACCTCCTTTGATTTTGACATAGAGGAGATCAAACTCAATGATCAGATCAGGCTGGTCGTGGTGAGAAGCCTGCCCGACAAACAAGAGGGATTGGGTTATTTTGGAACATTGATCAAACATCCATCTGTTTTGAAGGCCTTGAAAGGAGTCGACTACCACTATTTCGTCACCTCCTCGACCAATTACCGAAAGATTTTGGCCGATCAGGACATCATGGATTATTTGCGGTTTTTTGTACTCAATTACAGCAAGAACTCGGCTCCGCTTAATCCTTAGCCTCCAGCAGGAAACTCAGGTCGTCTGCAGCAGTCAGCTCCATTGGCAGAGAGCCCTGTCGAAAGATTCGGAGGGTCCTTTCCCCGATGAGTGAGAGCGTCTTTCCCTCCAACCGAAGCATCGTCCCTTCCCGAAGTCCTACGACATGAATTCCAGGGTTGATGGCCAGAAACTCCTCGATTCGTTGCTCCCGTGTCTCCCCACCATGACCTTCCGGATTGTGATCCAGGTAGTGGGGATTGATCTGGAAGGGAACCAATCCCATGCAGTCGAATCCCAAGGGATCGATGATGGGCATGTCGTTGGTGGTCCGAAGGGTGGGACAGGCAACATTCGAACCGGCACTCCATCCAATGTAGGGTATGCCCCGCTCAATGGCCTGACGCATCAACGGGAAGAGAGACTGATCATGAAACATCCGGACCAGCTGCCAGGTGTTGCCCCCTCCCACCATCAGGACATCCGCCTCCATAATGGCCCTCCCGGGATCATTGAAATGATGAATGGAGATCAGGCGATGACCAAGAGATTCCATACGCTCCCTGACTTTTGCCTCATAAGTGTCGAATGAGAAGGTCACGGCAGCAAAGGGAAAGAAAAGGATGTTCTTCGGTTTTTCGCCGAGGAAACCGGCTATGGCTGGCAAGGGATAGGTCAGGTAGGGTTCGCCGGGCATGGTGGAGTTGCTGATCAATAACAGTCTCATGTTTGGTGGATTTCTGTTTTCGCAAATTTACAGTTAAAACTTTCAGGTTGCTGCTTACGTACTGATAGGAATGAAAAACAAATGGGAGAAACCTGCTTGTCGAAGGTGTACCATGGGGTACACAAACGAATGGGTATCGGTCGGAAATTCCACCGAATATTTAATCGTTCGGGTCAAAAAAGTGTCATGAGTGCCACAAAACCTCCATTTTTTTGACTTGGAGACAGGAAAAGTGGTCATTTGAATTCTTGTCAGATCCTACAAATTTAGATAAATAGATATTTTTACCGCCGTTAAATTTTGAAGTCAAAATATGGGAAAAACGCACAAAGAGGTCAAAATAGGAAAGGTTTTGATCGCAAACAGGGGAGAGATTGCCGTTAGGATCATGCGCTCCTGCCGGGAGATGGGTATTGATACCGTGGCTGTTTACAGTGATGCAGACAGGTCTTCACTCCATGTACGGTATGCGACGGAAGCTTATCATATTGGGCCGAGTGCCTCTGCTGAAAGCTATCTGCGGATAGACAAGATTCTGGACGTTGCCAAGCGCTCCGGAGCCGATGCCATTCACCCGGGATATGGATTCCTTTCTGAAAATGCGGAGTTTGCCCGTCGTTGCCGCGAGGCTGGGGTCATCTTCATTGGGCCTTCTCCCGAATCCATCGATTCCATGGGAGATAAAATCAGTGCCCGAAAGCGGATGATTGCCGCAGGTGTACCCGTTGTGCCTGGAACGACCGAAAAGATTGAAGAGGAAGAGGAAGCGATCCGGGTCATCCGGGAAATAGGCTTTCCAGTCATGATCAAAGCTTCCGCTGGTGGCGGGGGCAAAGGGATGCGACTGGTGCGGAAGGAAGAGGAGATCGTCGCTGCCATCCGGGGAGCGAAATCCGAAGC
>JAJTBP010000359.1 GCA_021286825.1 Marinilabiliales bacterium
CGATGCAATCCCAAACGGGTGCAGTACGAATCAGACTGGTCGATGCTGTTGGCAAAACAGTTGCCGCTACCTCCTCACCGGTAACGCTTCAGGGCAAAGATTCACTTCGGATCCGTCGGCTGCTTGCGGTGAAACAAATCCACCTATGGTCGGTCGAGGAGCCTTATCTGTATCGTTTGGAGGTCGAATTGCTGGTCGGGGGAAAACGCATGGATGCCTCATCGATCACCTGTGGAATCCGTACCTATCGTTTTGATCCCAACCAAGGATTTCTACTCAATGGCGTGCGGGTACAACTGAAAGGGACAAACAATCACCATGATGGCGGACCTTTGGGTTCGGCATGTCTTGACCAAACTTTTGAACGACAGCTGAAACTGTTGAAGGGGATGGGATGCAATGCCCTACGGATGAGCCACAATCCTCCGGCACCCGAGCTGTTGGATGCAGCAGACCGATTGGGTTTTGTGGTCATCGATGAGTGTTTTGACGAATGGATGAATGGCAAAACCGCAGCTGGGTATGCCTCCTATTTCAAAGACTGGTTTTCAAAAGATGTCGAAAGTTGGATCAAGCGGGATCGCAATCATCCCAGTGTGGTGGCCTGGAGCATAGGAAATGAGGTGAAGGAGCAATGGGATCCAGTCGAGGGGCCCAGACTGGCGCGACTCCTCAAAGATGAGGTCTTGAAATTTGACAGCACACGACCCATCACTTCCGGGTGTAATGGGATCAAGGGGATCAATGCCAGTGGCATGGCTCAGATACTCGACCTGGTCGGTTACAATTACGAAGAGTCCATGTACGAAAAGGATCACAAGCAGTATCCGCAAAGGGTTATTCTGGGAACCGAGACGTTGCAGTACCCTTATCATCCGGGACCCTGTGACCAATTTCGATCCTATGATCAGTGGTTGGCTGCCCAGAGGAATGCATACGTTGCGGGTGAGTTTATCTGGACCGGATTTGACTATCTGGGAGAAGCTGGGATTGGCGAGGTAGGATCGGAATGTGAGTTTTGGAAAATCTGGCCGGGATGGCCGACCTTTGGAGCCACCTGCGGTTTGTTGGATCTATGCGGTTTCCCCAACACAGGTTATTGGTTCCGACGCGCCTTGTGGAGGCCGGAACCAATGGTTTATCTGGCTGTGGAAACAGACAAATCGGCGATCCAACGTGACAAATGTTCCTTCTGGGCCTGGCCCAAGGTAGAACATCACTGGAATCATCCCAAAACGGGAGATACCCTTGTTGTACACGTCTATACGAATGTGGCGGATGTATCGTTGAAGCTGAATGGCCGGTCGTTGGGCACAAAACATTGGGACCCGTCCAACGAAGCCTTCCTGGTTTGGCAGGTTCCATATGAGCCCGGGGCGCTGGAGGCCATGGGGACTCTTCCAAATGGGAAACAGGTTGGAGACAAGGTGGTAACTGCCGGAGCGCCTTATCGAATCAAGTTGGTACCTGAAAGGGAATCGATCAAGGCCAATCGACAGGATCTTTGTTATGTCCAGGTCTATTTGCTGGATCGCAACGACCAACCCGTCCCATTTGCCGACCAGACTATCCAATTTGAAGTTTCCGGTGCCGGCAAAATAAGGGCCGTTGGCAATGGAAACCTCCATGCCTATTTACCCTATCAAGCCACACAGACCAAGTCGTATGAGGGAAGATGCCTGGTCATCCTTCAATCGGGTGAAGAGTCCGGACTGTTGACAATCAAAGCAAAGGGCGAAAATCTGTTGTCCGATGCCGTTGCCATACGGGTGTTGAAATAATTGAACAAACAGCGGAGGTCGTTTCTGACCACTTACGCAACGATTGTCTTTTGCAATCTCTGGGACATAAAACGCAAAAGTGAGAGAAACCACCTGGTCACTTTCGCGTAGAAGGGGGTATAAACCCATCATAAAGATGCTGTTGACCATGGCAACAACGACTCTATTCTCTCTTTTTCTAAAGGCTTTGCCCTTGGTGCTTGTCTTGATGACCCTCGTATGGCTGGTTAGCATTCCCCTTCGGAATGTCAGCATCGTAGATTCGTTTTGGGGCATTGGATTTGTAGTCCTTGTGACCTACTACTCACTTTTTTCGGAAGGAAATGATTCACGCAAGTTGTTGATGCAAATCCTGGTGACCCTCTGGGGGTTGCGATTGTCCCTTTACCTCAGTTGGAGAAATTGGGGCAAGGGTGAGGATTTTCGTTACCAAGAATTCCGGAAGCAGTATGGCGCCGAAAGATACTGGTGGATCAGTTTCTTTCAGACTTTTCTCCTGCAAGGCATCCTGATGTGGTTGATCTCCTCTACCCTGCTGGGGACGATGTGGGGTGAGTCATCATCCCATCTGAATGGTTTGGATTATCTGGGAATTGGTGTGTGGCTGATCGGTTTTTACTTCGAAGTGGTTGGCGATCTGCAATTGGCCCGTTTCAAGTCCAGGCCCGAGAACAAATGCAAGGTTCTGAACAGTGGCCTTTGGAAATTCACCCGCCATCCCAACTACTTCGGGGATGCAGCTGTCTGGAGCGGATATGCCCTGATCTGCCTTGCGGCAGGAAACTATTATTCCATCTTGGGATCGGTTTTGATGATTCTGCTGATCATCAAGGTTTCCGGTGTGGCTTTGCTGGAGCGAACACTGGTTGAAACCAAACCCGCTTACCGGGAGTATATCGAAAAAACCAGTTCTTTCCTCCCCTGGATACCCAAAAAATAGCCCATGACACAGACCATACTCTTTCTATTGTTTCTGATTTGGAGCATTCCACTCTTCCGATACCGAAGCCGTTTCAGAAAAATTGTTTACCAGACCAACAGTTGGCTGATCAACGTGAAACCCTTGTTCATCAAGGAGGTGAAGGCTCTGTTCGGCAATCTCTATCCCGGAAACAGGGAATATCTGCGATTCCGGAATTTTTATCGATTTTACCTCATCATT
>JAJTBP010000360.1 GCA_021286825.1 Marinilabiliales bacterium
CTATTTTCAGACTGACGGCGCCGAAAAACTGATGAACCTGACTTCGATCGATGGAAGTCCGGTGAAAAATGTCGACGATCTGGTTGCCTTACAAAACCGCGATTTTGTAGAGGCGCTTAAAAAGGGATTTACCTGTATCAAAACCTCCGTCGCCTACTTCCGTTCCCTCTATTTTGAAGATGTGACGAAAGAAAAGGCGGAAGCGTGTTTTCAGATGATCTTACGGAGTCGTGACAAGCAACTGCCTTTCGAAGCTGTCAAACCCCTTTCGGATTACATGATGCACCGAATGCTGGACCTGGCACTGAAATATGACAAACCGGTACAAATCCACACCGGATTACAGGCCGGAGATGGCAACATCATCCAAAATTCCAATCCAGCCTTACTTGCCAATCTTTTCCTTAAGTACCGGAATGTCAAGTTCGTACTATTTCACGGAGGATATCCCTACGGGGGAGAGTTTGGCAGTCTGGCCAAGAATTTCCGGAACGTTTACATTGATCTTTGCTGGGTCTACATCATTTCCCCCAGCTACAGTGAACGGTATCTGCACGAATGGCTTGAGACGGTTCCGGCGAATAAGATCATGGCATTCGGTGGTGACTACGAAAATGTCGAAAACATATACGGACATCTGCTATTTGCCAGGCAGATTCTAGGCAATGTGCTGGTTCAAAAGGTGAGAGATGGCTATTTCACCGAGCGAGAAGCCATCAGAGTTGCGCAGATGGTTTTGCATGACAATGCCGTTCAGCTCTTCCACCTCCAACACATTTGAGGCAAAAAAAAACGCCCCGGATGAGGCGTTTTTCTTATGAGGATCGTTTGGGATTAACCCAGGCGGGCTTCCAATTGAACAACCTGTTGTTTCAATTCTGCCGGCATCCTGTCACCCAGGGCTGCCTGCTGCTCCTTGATCAGTTCGAGTTCATCCTTCCAAAGATCTTTGTCGACCTTTGTCAGTTCTTCAATGTCTGCTTTGGTGACCTTCAGTCCGGTGATGTCGATGCTGTCGACAGTCGGAACGAAACCAATGGCTGTTTCCTTCGCTTCGGCAGTGCCTTCGCAACGACCAAAGACCCAGGCAAGAACACGCATGTTGTCTCCATATCCAGGCCACAACCATTTGCCATCTTTGTCTTTTCTAAACCAGTTGACATTGAAGATTTTCGGCAATGCTGCTGGTACGGGAGCATTCTTGCCGATTGCCAGCCAATGTCCGAAATAGTCGGCCATGTTGTAACCAACGAATGGCAGCATGGCAAATGGGTCTCTGCGGACACCTGCTTTCAGACCAATCGCAGCTGCAGTCACTTCTGAACCGACCACGGATCCCATGAAGGTACCATGTGCCCAGTCAATTGCCTGATAAACAAGCGGAATTGTGCTAGGACGACGGCCACCAAAGAGAATGGCTGAAATCGGAACGCCCTGGGGATCTTCCCAAGCCGGATCGATACAAGGACACTGGGATGCCGGAGCTGTAAAACGTGCATTCGGATGTGCAGCTGGTTTGCCGGAAGCCTTGTCGTAGACTTCATTGGTCCATGTGATGGTTCCTTCCGGTGCATCGGTGCCAATTCCTTCCCACCAGATGTCTCCATCGGGAGTCAATCCGGTATTGGTAAAGATGGTTCCAGCCTTTGCAGAAAGCATGGCATTCGGGTTGGTATCCATGGAGGTATAGGGGGCAACGCCAAAGAAGCCGGCTTCGGGATTGATGGCATACAGTCGGCCATCCTTACCAAACTTCATCCAGGCAATGTCATCACCGACCGTTTCAACCTTCCATCCCGGAATGGTTGGGATGAGCATGGCCAGGTTGGTTTTGCCGCAGGCACTCGGGAAGGCAGCAGCAATGTATTTTTTCACTCCCTGCGGATTGGTGATGCCCATGATCAGCATGTGCTCAGCCAGCCATCCCTGCTCTTTGGCCATGGATGAGGCAATACGCAATGCGAAACATTTCTTGCCAAGCAAGGCATTGCCACCGTAACCGCTACCGTAGGAGATGATCTCTTGGGTCTCCGGGAAGTGGGTAATGTATTTCTGATCAATGGGAGCGCAAGGCCATTTGACATCTTTCTGTCCTGGCTCCAGCGGTGCTCCTACGGAATGAACACAAGGAACAAAGTCGCCATCTCCCAATACATCGAGGACGGCCTTTCCCATACGGGTCATGACCTTCATGTTGACCACCACATAAGGTGAATCTGTCAATTCGATACCGATGTGGGCAATATTTGAACCAAGAGGTCCCATGCTGAAAGGAATGACATACATGGTACGTCCCTTCATGGCACCCTTGAAGAGACCCTTGAGCGTCTCTTTCATCTCTGCCGGAGCAGCCCAGTTGTTGGTCGGGCCAGCATCTTCCTGCTTTTCGGTGCAGATATATGTTCTATTTTCAACGCGGGCCACGTCGCTCGGATCAGACTGGAAATAATAGCTGTTCGGACGTTTCTTGTCATCCAACTTTACGGCCATACCGGAAGCAACCATCTCAGCAAGCAGACGATCGTTCTCTTCCTCAGAACCGTCACACCAGTATACCTTTTCCGGCTGACACAGTTCAGCCCATTCATTTACCCAACTGATTAATTTTTGATTGTTTGTCATGAATCTGAATTTAATAATGAATCTATCGATTGATTTCAGACTAGCTGAAAGTTAATGTATGCTTAAAAAGTCTTGACAGGCATTGTGAATGTTGTCAATCAGTTGTTCAATTTTCTCTTCCGGAACGGCAGAGAAGGCTATTCTGATCAGATTTCCGAATACGATGACCCCTGTGCTGTATTTCTCCAAAAGAATCTTCCGGACCTCTTCGGCAACGACTCCATCCTTCATCTCGATACACATGAAATAGCCGGAATTGAAGGGCAGCGGAATAAAATAGCGACCGTAGACCGGATTGGACAACACACG
>JAJTBP010000361.1 GCA_021286825.1 Marinilabiliales bacterium
TTCGGATTTGACAAATGGAATCTGGATAAGACAGCTACTGCCGAACTGGATCGCCTTGCCAAGGACATGATCGAGAATCCTTCCGTTAATCTGGAGATGAAGTCTCACACAGACAGCAGAGGTCCGGCCAGCTACAACATGAAATTGTCTGAAAAGCGTGGTAAATCCGTTCTGGATTACCTGACAGCCAAAGGCATCAGCGCTTCCAGAATCAACGCACAGGCCTTCGGCGAAACCCAACCGGTCAACAAGTGCAAAGATGGTGTGAAGTGTACAGAAGCTGAGTACAAACTCAACCGTAGAACAGAAACGCTCGTCATCGAGTAATCGTTTCAAAATAGAAAGAAAGAAGCCGCCCCTGAACAGAGGCGGCTTCTTTCTTTCATTAGATCAAACAACCATGGTTTTCATCCTTACGGGTGGTCCGGGATTCGGAAAGACAACTGTCATCCAATTGCTTGAACAACTGGGAATACCGGTTTGTCATGAAAATGCCCGGGAATTGAGTCACCTGATGAAGGTCGGTCGAGTTCCGGACGAACAGGAAACGATCTCTCCTTTTGAAAAGCAGATTACCGCCATCCGACTCGGATTCCTGCTTGATCATCAAGCGGACCCTGTGGCTTTCTCCGATCGGGGATTACCGGATCAGTTGGCCTATTCACGCTACCGGAAGAAAAGCCCCACTCCTTATGTTGCTGACCTGGTGGCCAGGAACCGATACGCAGAAACGGTCTTTGTGGCGCCTCCCTGGCAAGAGATTTTCGTCAACGATGAACACCGTCAGGAAAGCTTTCAGGAGGCTCTGGCCATTCACAATTGCATCCTGCAGACCTATCGGGAACTGGGTTATAAATTAATCGAACTTCCCTTGGTAAATCCACAAGCGAGAGTTAATTTCATACGCGACTACCTGAGTGCCGGATTTAACATTAACATAGCACTTAAGTGGTAACGTTTCGCCTCAATTTTATGATATTTGTCATCATTAATCATCACACCAAACGCTAAAAATATGTTGAAGATTCAAACACTGAACAAGATAGACCAGGAAGGTCTTCAGGGGTTTCCCCATGCAAAGTATGAGATTGGCAACGATTTTCAGGATCCCGATGCCATCCTCTTGAGAAGCTTCTCCATGCACGACATGGAGCTTCCAGACTCTCTGAAGGCTGTAGCAAGAGCAGGTGCCGGCGTGAACAACATCCCGATTGACCGTTGTACGGACAAGGGAATTGTTGTGTTCAATACACCAGGGGCCAATGCCAATGCGGTGAAAGAACTGGTGATTGCAGGAATGTTGTTGTCCTCTCGTGACATCGCCGGAGGCATTGCCTGGGCTCAAACCCTCAAACCGGAAGGGGATAAGGTACCTGCACTGGTTGAAAAGGGGAAAGCCGCATTTGGTGGCATCGAATTAAAAGGTAAGACCCTGGCCATTATTGGATTGGGTGACATTGGGGTCCTTGTGGCCAACGTTGCCCAGTCATTGGGAATGAAGGTCATTGGTTTTGACCCCTTTATCACAGTGGACCATGCATGGAAACTGGATCAAAGCATTGTGCGTTCGGAAACCATCGAGGGATCGCTGGCTCAGGCAGATTTTATCACCCTGCATGTTCCGCTGATGGATGCAACCCGTAACCTCATCAACGCCGATAAAATCTCCATGATGAAAGATGGCGTGAGGATATTAAACTTTGCACGGGGGGAATTGGTTAGCAACCCGGATCTGATTGCCGGCATTGAGCGGAAGAAGGTGGCCTGCTACGTGACCGATTTCCCGGATGCCGGACTGTTGGGTGTCCCCGGAGTCATTCCCATTCCACATCTTGGGGCTTCGACCAACGAATCGGAGGTCAATTGTGCAATCATGGCCGCCAATCAATTGATGGACTTTCTCGAAAATGGAAACATCCGTAATTCCGTTAACTTTCCAAAGGCTGTGATGGACCGTTCCAACAGCGTCCGGCTCATCATTGCCAACCGAAATATACCCAACATGGTCAGTCAGATCACAACCATCCTCGCGCAGGATCACATCAACATCTCCAATATGTTGAACAGAAACAAGAATGAGGTGGCATACAACATCATCGATACCGATTGTTGCAACATGCCGGAACATGTGCGGGATAAAATCGCTGCCATCGAAGGGGTCTTGATGGCCAGAATTCTGCCGGGAAAGTAAATCAACCAAATTCTTACAGACCATGAAAAACTTGCTGACCAACAAAGCAGCTGACAACATCCGGATTTTATCCGCCGCCATGGTGGAAAAATCCAATTCAGGCCATCCTGGCGGAGCCATGGGTGGAGCCGATTTTATCAACATCCTCTATTCGGAATACCTGAAATATGATCCAGCCGACATGACCTGGCCTTTCCGGGATCGCTTTTTCCTGGATCCCGGTCATATGTCCCCCATGCTATACTCGGTTCTGGCTCTCTCAGGAAACTATTCAATCGAAGATCTGAAAAACTTTCGTCAATGGGGATCCGTCACACCGGGTCATCCGGAGGTGGATCCTGAAAGAGGAGTAGAAAATACTTCTGGTCCACTGGGACAAGGTCATGCCATGGCAGTGGGTGCAGCCATTGCTGAACGTTTTCTCGTTCAGCGCTTCGGCGAATGGATGGCCCATAAAACCTTTACTTTTATTTCGGATGGGGGTGTTCAGGAAGAAATTTCTCAGGGTGCAGGCCGGTTGGCAGGGCATCTGGGGCTCCACAATTTGATCATGTTCTACGATTCCAACGACATCCAACTCTCCACCGAGACAAGCTCTGTGACTTCTGAAGACACAGCCGCCAAATATCTGGCTTGGGGATGGAACGTATTGACGATCAATGGAAATGATCCGGATGCCATCCGGAATGCCTTGAATGTAGCCATCGCTGAAAGCAAGAAACCGACCCTCATCATTG
>JAJTBP010000362.1 GCA_021286825.1 Marinilabiliales bacterium
ACAGGTTTTCAACATGTGCCAACACCTGCGCATCCTCTGTCAATTCCGTTCCGAAGAAGTCACATATGACGGATTTGGTCCGGTCATCGCGGGTCGGTCCCAGTCCGCCCGTCACGAGTACCAGGTCCACCCGGTTGGCTGCTTCAGACAGCGTCTGACGAATCTGATCGGGATCATCACCGATGCTGGTAATTTGTCTGACATGGATTCCCTCCGCATTCAGTTGCTGACCCATCCAGGCAGAATTTGTATCCACAATCTGGCCAATCAGAATCTCGTCTCCAATGGTTACAATGTCAATGTTCATTTTTCCTTATTCATTCTGACAGGTTCCTGGGAACCCGTGGTTTTAATATGACCTCCCGGTTGGTCGGTTTAGATCAGATCACGGCCAAACGGAGCCAGTGCCAGACTCATGAGTTTGAAATGTTGCAATCCGAAGGGTATGCCGAGGATGGTGATGCACAAGAGCAATCCAAAGAGCAGGTGTGAAAGGGCAATCCAGATACCGGCAAAAATAAGCCAGATCAGGTTGAGCAGACACGAAATGCCGGGAATGGATGCCCCGTTTGACCGGACACTCTTGCCAAACGGAGCCAGTGTGGCAATACCAATTTTGAAAGCCTGCAGTCCAAATGGTATGCCAACAATGGTGCAACATAGGATCAATCCTCCCCAGATGTATCCGAGACAGGAGATCAACCCACCAAATAGAATCCAGATCACATTACCAATGAGGCTCATAGCCAATGCATTTTAATTTGTCTTTTGGGATCAACCGGCCATACCCGATACGTTGATTCCTGAGGTGAAGGTACAAAATGCCGGCAAAAAGATATTTATTCTTTTCTTTGTTCTGATTTTTTAACAATTGAGATGAAAGTACTTTTTGTCTGTCTCGGCAACATCTGTCGCTCTCCTGCGGCCGAAGGTATCTTCCAAAAAATGATCACCCATCATCGGTTGCAGCATCAAATACAATGTGATTCAGCGGGTACGGCAGGTTACCATGAAGGGGAGGGTGCCTATCCCAAGATGATTCAGGTAGCCGCGAGAAGGGGTTACCGGCTGGATTCCATTTCACGCAAAGTGAGGCCGGCATCCGATTTTGTTGCATTTGACCTCATCGTGGCCATGGATGATCAGAATGTAAAAGATTTACGACGGATCGCTCCCAGCGAGGAACTGAAAGCCAAGATCTGCAAAATGACCGATTTTTCGGCTAAGTTTCATTATGATCACATCCCGGATCCCTATTACGGAGATACAAAAGACTATGAATTGGTCATTGATCTGTTGGAAGATGCTTGTGAAGGTTTGTTGCAGTCCTTGATGGATGAACTCAAGCCTTCCAATTGAGCGCATGGGTTGGTGAGAAAAAAAAACGCCCGGAGTTGGTCTTCGGGCGTTTTTTTATGCAGGATGGCTATTCTTGTTTGATCAGCCAGATTTCACAAATGCGGGATCGTTGCCGCCAATTCAGAGCAGATTCTTCCGGTTGATCGAAGGTGACTTCGATTTTCCCATCCCTGTTGTATTTGGGATTTAGCGGAAATTCCTTGAACTCCTCATATCCTTTGTTGTAGAGGGTGGGTTCAATTCTTTCGCCATCTACCCTCAGCAAGGCTTCCCCGTAACCTGTGATACGAATGAGGTACCTTCCATTGGGATCCAGATCGGCATACTTCAATACCGGGAAATTTTGGAAGAGCTGGGTCGACAGCCTTTTACGGCTCATTCCGTTCTCCCACCAGGCCACATCTGTTCCGTCATCAGAAACGGTCAGCACATGGGAACTCTTGGATACATTGGAAATGTCGTCATAATAGCTTCCGTTGCCGGGATTTTCCCATGTGGCCAATTGTGCAAGTCTGGCATTCTTCTCTTTTTCGGTGGTCAGTTTCTTCACTTTTTCAAACTCGTCTGCCAGCCACCAGCGGTTGTTAAGCGGATAATCGATAAAATCCAGTACGGCTCCCCGTTCAGCTCCACTTGCGTTGTATTTCTTTACGCTGGTCTGAAGGCAGATGGATTGGTATAGGGCCTCACAATAGGTTTCGATTTTTTTATGCAAACCTCCGGTGATGGGTGCATTGTCAGCTTTGTTGACAATTTTCAGCGCCTCTTCCATTGCCTGAACTGCCCCCATTTTGCCTGCGTTACGCAAGACCGCATTGGCCTCCTTTTCCAGTTTTTGTTCGTAATCTTTTTTGATTTGCAAATAACGGTCGTAATTGGCACGCAACAGCATCAATTGCCAGCGCCAATTCTCCTTCAACTGAGGATTGCGGTTTTCAAGGGTATTCCAGAGGTTCCAGGTAGCCAATATTCCGCCGTTTTCCTCGATCGGACCGCTCCAGTTTTTTTCCAGTGCCAGTATCCCGCTTGCTGCATCTTCTGCAACCTTGCTTCCAAAAAAGAAATTGGCATATTCAAAGAGTACCTCTTGGATTGGTTTTTCAGGATCCCATCCCATTTGGCTCCAAACCGCCTTGTTGACATCATCGTGACATCCGTCTGAATAGGAGATAAACCCATCGGTGAAGGGTGCAAAACGATTGTGAATCTTCATCTCAGCAATGGGGCGCGGATTGCAGGCCTCTCTTCCTTCTGTGAGTGCAAAGGCCTGATCCCAGTTGGCAACCGGATACTGACATCTCACATTGTGTGTGACATCCGGATAGTGACGGTGTTTGTATGGTTTGGGAAGACGGAATCTTGTTTCGGCAATGTCCGGACTGCTGGGGCCTGAGACAACGCCTGTCAGCCATTCCGGTTTGTTGACTTCGAGATAATGATAAAAGTAATCCACCTGTTCATCGCTGAATCCTTGAAGCGAGATCCAAAGGGTCGCGTGCGGATGGTATTTCTTTAGTTCTACTGATACCGCTTTTAAGAAG
>JAJTBP010000363.1 GCA_021286825.1 Marinilabiliales bacterium
GTTACCCAATGCCTATCGAAACACATCATTGGATCCCAGTCAGGAAAACTGGACACTACGTCCTGGCTTGTTCACCAATGGATATGCTGAGTGCTACGACAATGAAGATTATGATGCCACCCTCAAGGCCAACTTACTCGACCTATCCAATGCAGTCAATGAAAAAGGAGAACAGGTAAGACTGACCGGTATTCATTTTATCAAAATTCAGAGCAGTGTATTTCAGATTGCTGGCTGGCTCAATGAAGTCTCAACTGAGGTCAGTGGTGCCGCTGATCTGCATCTGTTGAATCCATTGAACTATCCATGAACAACCGGTATCTATTCCTTTGCGTTTTTATCTACCTGCTGAGCCTGTCCCCTACCGGATCAGCGCAAATCGCAAATGATACCCTATTACTTAAAACCATTAACATTGAAGGAAATAAAACTGTTCGAAATAATTCCAACAAATCGGTCATTGACTCATTGACAATTGCTCGGTCAAAATCCAGTCGTCTCTCTGAATTGATCGGTCAAAATTCTTCCATCTTTATCAAGGAATATGGTCGGGGAGCCATGGCCACTGCTTCCTTCCGGGGAACGGCCCCTTCACATACGCACGTTGAATGGAACGGACTTGAACTTAACTCCCCGATGTTGGGAATGGTCGACTTTTCTCTGATTCCCATTTATATTGTTGATCAAGTCAGCATTCTGGCCGGATCGTCCTCCCTTGAGACATCTTCTGGGGCACTGGGTGGAACCATCCTCCTTCAAAATCAACCCGATTGGAATGGCAAGGAAAAGGTTCGATTGATGACCGGATATGGTAGCTACAACAGTTTTGATGAATACATTCACATCAAGGTGGGCAAACCTTCGTTTCAATCTACCAGTTCGTTATATTACAGCGCATCTGCAAATGACTTCAATTACCTGAACAAGTTAAACGCAGACCTAGATCCGGCAACTGGCAATTATCTGTATAAAAGGGAAAAGAACAGGGATGCCGACTACAAAAATTATGGCCTGCTTCAAGCATTCTATAGGCAACGCAGAGCATCGGATTCATTTTCCTGGAAAAACTGGTTACAACACTCCGACCGCAGCATTCCACAACTACAAACCAATGAAAGCTTTCAGAGCGCCAATCATAACAGACAAAATGAAAATTCTGTCCGATCCGTTTTCGAATGGAGACATTATTTGCCTACAGGAAAGCTTACACTCATGAGTGCCGGGGCCTTTCAAAATCCCATCTATACTTTGACCAATCCAGTCAATGGATTATCTGATCAGGAAATCATTCATTCGGATGCAAAAATATACTCTGTGGTTAACAAGGTCACTTTAAACACCAGAATGGGAACCTTTCTCCACTCAACTTTGGGATTTGAATCCGTTTGGGACAAAGTCATTGCAGCCAACCGAAATGCAAATCAAGAAAGTACTGGCTATAACAAAGGTCGATTCAAACACTCCTTGCATACAGATCTGGATTTTGGATTTGATCAACATTGGCGGTTACTTTTCACACTCAGGGAAGAGATGATAGACAACAGACATCAGGCAATATTACCTATGATACGGTTCTCCTACCAACCATGGAGGGACCTTCCCTGGGTCTTCTCAACCTCGGTTTTCAGAAACTGTCATTTACCTACCCTGAATGATTTGTATTTTTATCCGGGTGGGAATCCCAACCTCAAGGCGGAATATAGCAAAGGTGTGGAGGCAACAGGAAATGCAAGCTGGAATCTTGGAAAATCCACTCTCAAAGCAAACAGCGCTTTCTTCCTTTCCGACATTCAAAATTGGATCATTTGGCTACCCACTTTTCAGGGATATTGGGAACCTTCCAATATAACCAGAGTTGTCAGCAAAGGAGTAGAGTCGCATGCTTCCTTTGAAACCCAATTACATGCCTTTAGTCTCATGTTAACAGGCAATTATGCTTTTACCATCACCGAAAACAGATCATCCGGTGCGGAAATTGCAGACAAACAACTGCCCTATATCCCGCGCCATTCATCCAGTTTTCATGCAAGGCTTTCGAAAAAGAACTGTTCCGTTGAATGGATTTGGAGCTATTACAGCAAAAGGTTTACCACGACAAATAACGGTAACTCAACAATCCATGATTATTTATATCCCTATGTCATGAATAATTTAGAGCTGAGTCAGACATTCTTTTATCGAAAGCATCGTAGTGAGATCATCTGTAAAGTCAATAATCTGTTCAATGAAGATTATCGGACAGTATTGCAGAGACCAATGCCCGGTAGAAATTTCCAAATTCTTTTACAATATGCCTTCTAATTACAAATCGATCCTTCCCTTTCTCGGAATATTTTTCTTTACGCTTCTTGCCGGAGGATGTATGAAAGATGATCAATGGATCAAGGAGCATCTTGATAAAGAACATTTTACCATAAATCCAAGTGGATTGTTCATTCTTAACGAAGGAAATTTCATGTATGGGAATGCGACCCTCAGTTGCTACGACACACTCAAAAGGACAGTTCAAAACGATCTTTTCTACCAGGTAAACGGACTACCGTTGGGAGATGTGGCTCAATCCATGGTCATTCGAAACAACAAAGGGTACATTGTGGTGAACAATTCAGGTAAAATCTATGAGATTGAACGTTCAACAGGAAGATACACAGGCAAGATAACGGGTCTCACCTCGCCCAGATACCTCTGCTTTGTTAACGACACAAAGGCCTATGTAACTGATTTGTATGCTGGTAGGATAGCTATTGTCAACCCTGTGACCCATGTGATCACTGGTTATATAGAAACGCCCAATCATCCTTCTACTGAAGAAATGGTCATGATTGACAATCGAATTTTTGTCACATGTTGGTCATCTGACAGAACTGTGCTTGTCATTGATACGGAA
>JAJTBP010000364.1 GCA_021286825.1 Marinilabiliales bacterium
CTGGTCGTCCTTAGTTGAAGGAAGGAAAAACTCCCATCCGCATCAATGGCCTGAGATTCGATGACTCCTCCATTGCTGCTGGCACCTCCTTTGCTATCATACAAGACCGCATACAGTTGTTGACCACCGACCATACCCACACCTGTCCCGTTTACAAGAGCCGAAGAACCAGAGGAACCGGCACAACCATCATTATCTATGTACAGATGTCCCGAAATGCCATAACTGGTGTTGGGACTTGTAATGTTAATGCTCAGGGAAACCTGGGTTCCAGTGGTACACCCATTCGACGGTGTACATTTAATGGTATAGGTTCCATTTTGACCCGCATTGTTGAAATTCAAATAGATGGTTTGACCATTGCTGGGTCCTACCAGGCTTCCTCCTGAGGCCGTAATGGAGGATACATCCCATGTATAATTTGTTGCACCACTTATGCCGCTTAAGGTGAAAGCAACACTGCTTTGGGTGGCCAGATAGGAAGTACCACTGGCACCGTTTTTGGCAGTAGATTCAGTAATCGTACCCGTTCCAGACAATGGAACATAGGTTGCCACAATGGGTACACGCGCACTTTCGCATCCGGTACTGGGTGTGTAAACAGTGGCATAATAGGTTGTCGTAGCGGCACCTACCGCTGCAACATAAGGATTGCCCGTGTACAACACTGACCCGCCACTTGCAGTACTGTACCATCGATAGGTTTGATTGGAAGTCGCACCACTTGCCGTGAAGCTAAAATTGCCAGCAGCACAAAAAGAGGTAGCACTGGCAGATACTGGGCCAACCGTTGCCGTGTGAGAGGCTGAAACAGGTGTTGCCAACCCCGTACAACTGGCCGTAGCTGTATTGACTTTGGTTCCGCTCGCAGAACAGGTTGGTTGCACATTGAAGGTGACTGCCATGGTGACATTGGGCTCCAGGGTTACATTGTCACCGCTTGCAACAAGTGAACCAGCAGGAGAACCGTCCGTTAAGGTACCGGGAGCGTTGGTAAGGGTTACGTCGGGTTTGCTATAAGAATAAGAGATTTGAACATTGTCGATGGTGACAATTTTGGTGCCGCTGGCCCAGGCAGCTCCCGAAATAGCAAATCGTAAGCGCGTATTTGGACCAATCAAGTTTGAAGGGATCGTGTAGGTAAAGGTTCCTGAAGCCGCATTTCCGGTCAATGTCTGCACCGTGGTGTAATTCGTTCCGTCGGTCGACAACTGAGCAATCAATGCTGACGTACCCAAAGCGGTAGTAAAAGCATAATCATAACTCAGCGTAGCTCCATTCGAACTACTTCCGGTCGGTTTTAGGTTGACAGTTCG
Organism: Marinilabiliales bacterium; assembly: GCA_021286825.1. Classification (GTDB taxonomy): domain Bacteria; phylum Bacteroidota; class Bacteroidia; order Bacteroidales; family Prolixibacteraceae; genus CAINVV01. The sequence continues at coordinate 1,317 of JAJTBP010000364.1, forward strand.
TTCTATGGCATCATTCACCACGAGATTAGCAAATGTCAGTTTACCACCGGAAACATAGATGGTCCCGGTATTGGCCGCATTGTCATTGTCGATCCAATTGGTCTTCCAAATGCCAGCAACCCCATCTTGCGCCGTATAGGTCACATTGGTAAATTCATCCTTTACCGTTTTGCTGGTAGTAGAAGCAGGAATAAAAACAGAGGTACTGTTGGGAACATAATTGACTTCACTGGGGAGCGCATCCGTCAGCGTTACATTGTCAACCGTATTCCCCCCATTGGAAACATTGATGGTGTATTGGCTGACGCCTCCCGGAGAGAGGACGGAAGTATTGGCCGTTTTGGAGATCAGTAAAACCGGATTGGGATTGTAATTGGTGTCGATGGACTGAAATGTTCCACCCATGGACCCAAATTGAGCCGAAAACTGTCTGGCGGTCACCACCCCATTCGCACCGATGACAAAACTGATTTTTGTGGCTGGATGCGGAAATTTGGCAATAAAAGCCCGGGTATTATCAAAAGTGATCCCACTCAATTCACCTGTATTGCCAGCATAAAATCTTGTCCCATTCGAAATAATGGAAGAGGGGGTAATCACCAAGGCACATGTTGCATCGACAATATAACTGGAATAGCCGGAGATTTCATAAAACTCAACCCCATCAATGTCTACACCCGTCATGTAGTAATTGGAAATGTAAACATTCTGATTGGTATACAACTCAAAGAACTCTATTTCAAATTGCACCCATCCCCCTGCTACAGTCGTGGTCAAAGTTGGTTGGAAACGAAAGGGAGCTCCGGTACCAGGTGTCTCATCATCCAATGTCGGTATGGAAGCATTGGACGCAGCCACGATCCTCAATAAACCGTAAACGGTCACGCCATTGGTTGTAACAAGATTATCATATCTCCAGACGGAACCCGGACTCAACCCGTTGTTGCCGGCATTGGTGATCAAGGACCTGTTTGCATTGATCATGGACAATTCCGTTCCGCCCAGATTGATTGCAAAAGATTGGGCCTTCAACTCCTGTATCCCTACCAAAATAAAAGAGACGAGGAATAAAAGGATCGCACGCAATCCCATACCCAAAAGATCTTTTAATCGATTGATGACCCTTTTAGCAAAGGACCGGAACAATGCGATGATATCACGATTCAGCTTCAACACTTCCACCATAAGAGCATGACTTAACGTTTCATTTCAGAGAAAGCATCAAATGGGCTACAACAATTGATCCTCCGGCTTCCACCCGAAAATCCATTGATGCTCCAATAACTTTTAAAACCTGGTGACGCTACCCCCGCTGAGACAAGGTTCAATATTTTGAAAACGACTGGCTACCTGACGAATCCGCAATTCCCTACAAAAACTTACAAACATCGTTGATTAAATAACTCTTCTTGCAGTTTGTTAAATACCTCTAAATCAATACACTACAAGAATCCGTCGACGATTGTAGAATCCCCGGAAATTGCCGGAACAATGTTTATTTGGTTCAAACAGGTGTGGCTGGTGCTAATTACAAGATTTGGATTCACGGAGAAACCTGAC
>JAJTBP010000365.1 GCA_021286825.1 Marinilabiliales bacterium
ATATCCTTCAAAGAACATTGCTGAGCCGAATGTCAGATTCGAACTGACGACCCCGAGATTACAAATCACGTGCTCTGGCCAACTGAGCTAATTCGGCAAGTGGGTAAGCTACCGGCATCGCACCGCTACAACCATTTACCCTTGCTGTCTTCCGACCCTGGGGGAGTTCAACGGGAGCTGATCGTGCAGGACTTACCCGCCGCAAAAGTAGGAAAATTTCAAAATGTACCAAACAAAAAAAAACTTCTCCCCCTTTTTTTTGCCATCATTCTATCAGCCTTTTGTCTATCAGTCGATTAAACGAAATACTATTTTTAGCAACGATCCGGCAAAACAGGAGGAATTCCCAAAATTGGCCTATATTTGTTCATCCGTTAGAAAAATTCGCTCCTATGGAACAAGAACGCCCTTCTCTAAACAGTTTTGCCATGATGCACGGCCTCTATCTGGGCCTGGCAATGATCCTGAATACATTGGTCTTTTATATCGCCGGAATCCCCTTTTCTGAAGTATCCGGCTACCTCACCTATCTGCTCATCATCGCCGGACTGGGATATGCCATGTGGAATTATTCCCGCATCAGTGCAGAAGAGGGTTTCCCCTATTCCCGTGCCCTGGGACTTGGAACCCTGGTAGCACTCTTTGCTTCGGTAATCCTCTCCTTCTTTTCTTTCATCCTTTACAAATACATCGAGCCCGGACTGATCGAAAAGATGCTGGCCGTCATGGAGGAAAAGATGTTGGCCAAAGGGATGAAGGATGAAGCAGTGGAGTCCATGCTCAACGTTCAGAAACAATACATGACTCCAACCATCCTGTCGATTGCGCAGATATTTTCCTTTACCATCATTGGATTCATCTTTTCCCTGATCCTGGCCATATTCTTCAAGAAAGAGGCAAAAGATCCCTTCTACGGCATCGACACGGAAGAGGAAGAAGAGTAGTCTCCCATTTGCATCCCAAATAGATTCTGAATGGATATCTCGGTTGTCGTACCCTTATTCAATGAAGTAGAGTCATTGCCCGAATTGCATGCCTGGATCGACCGGGTCATGAAGGCGCATGGCTTTTCCTATGAGATCTGGTTCATTGACGATGGCAGCAACGATGGCTCCTGGAGCTGGATAGAGAAGCAATCTGCCCTTTCCAGCGAGGTCAAGGGAGTTCGGTTCAGAAGAAATTATGGCAAGTCTGCCGCTCTTCACACCGGTTTTCTGGAAGCCTCCGGAGAGGTGGTGATCACGATGGATGCCGATTTACAGGACAGTCCGGATGAAATCCCCGAATTGGTGAGAATGATCCGCGAAGAGGGTTTCGATCTGGTTTCCGGTTGGAAAAAGAAACGTTTCGACCCCATTTCAAAGCGTTTGCCAAGTAAATTGTACAATGCCACCGCCAGTAAGGTGACAGGTATCCAGTTGCATGATTTCAACTGCGGATTGAAAGCCTACAGGAATGAAGTAGTCAAGAGCATTGAGGTCTATGGCGAGATGCATCGTTACATTCCCTACATGGCGAAGCAAGCGGGATTTGGCAAGATCGGAGAAAAGGTTGTGCAACACCAGGCCCGAAAATACGGGACCACCAAGTTCGGCCTGAGCCGATTCGTATTCGGCTACCTGGACCTGATGTCCATCTCTTTCATTTCCCGGTTTGGGAAACGACCCATGCACCTCTTCGGGACCCTTGGGACCCTCATGTTTCTCTTGGGATTTTTGGCCGTCGGATGGCTTGGCGGATACAAGCTCTATCAGCAATTCCACGGCATCCTGATGGAAAGGGTAACCCAGAGCCCCTATTTTTATCTGGCCCTGACCAGCATGATTCTGGGAACCCAACTTTTCCTGGCCGGTTTTATCGGCGAACTCGTCTCCCGTACCTCAACAGAGCGAAACCATTACCTGATCGACAAGATTCTGAAATAAACCAGGGTCGAATTAACCTTGCAGATTGGATGCCATGATGGAATTCTCCGTATTAAAGGACATCGTCATCATTTTTGCCCTTTCATCCCTGGTAAATTACCTGTTTACCCGGATCAAGGTGCCAACCATCGTGGGATACCTGCTGACAGGGGTCATCGTTGGCCCCAAATTGATGGGGGTCATCAAGGCACCGGCAGAGATCGAATTGATGGCGGAGATCGGGGTGGTCCTGCTACTCTTCATGATCGGGATGGAATTCTCCCTGAACCATCTCTTCAAGATCAGACGCATCGTCTTTCTGGGAGGCTTCCTGCAACTCTCCCTCACCACCCTGCTGACCACCCTGTTGATCCATCTCCACGATCTGCCCTGGAAGTCCGCCCTATTCATCGGCTTCCTGGTGGCTTTGAGCAGTACAGCCATCGTGCTGAAAATCCTGCAGGACAGACATGAGATCACCTCCAACTACGGACGAACCGTCCTGGGGATCTTGATTTTCCAGGATGTTGTACTTGTGCCCCTGATGCTATTTACCCCATTTCTGGGCGGACAGGAGGTCAATTACAAGGGAGAACTGCTGCTCCTGGTCTTGAAATCCATCATCATCATTGTCTTTCTTTACATTGGAAACAGGTGGTTGATGCCCAAGTTGCTGCATCAGATAGCCCTGACACGGAACCAGGAATTGTTTATGATGATCGTCCTGCTCATCTGTCTGGCAGTGGCACTGATCACCTACAGAATGGGCATGCCACTGGCATTCGGTGCCTTCCTGGCCGGACTGATGATCTCCGAATCCGAATACAGCCACAATGCCTTTGGCAACCTGATCACCTTCCGGGATACCTTCACCAGTTTCTTCTTCGTCTCGATCGGCATGCTGCTGGCTCCTGCCTTCCTGCTGGCTCCTCCCGGCGCCGTACTCTTCCTCGTGGTCC
>JAJTBP010000366.1 GCA_021286825.1 Marinilabiliales bacterium
CTTTACCCAATGCAGTGGCATCCATGCGGATGGCGACAACAAGGACAACCTTTATTACAACGATCTGTTGCCGGAGAGATTTGGCAGAACGCGGAAATATGCACTCGGCAAAACATCCGGCAAGGCCAACATCGCCAAAAACCTGGAGGAGATGGGGATCCGCCTGGATCCGGAAAATCTGAAAAAGGTAACGGATAAGGTGATTGAGTTGGCCGACAAAAAAGAGTCGGTGACCTCGGAAGATCTTCCCTACATCCTTTCCGATGTATTGCAAAGCGAGGCCATCTTCGAAAAGATCACCCTGAAACATTATGCCATCTCCCATGCCTTGGGCCTTCGACCCATGGCTACGGTCAGCATCGAGTTGAACGGTCAGTTGTACGAAGAGGCCGGTTCCGGAGACGGACAGTACGATGCTTTCATGAATGCCCTGCACAAGATCTATGACCGGTTGGAAAAACGACTCCCCACGCTTGTCGACTACACGGTGACCATCCCCCCCGGAGGTATGTCCGATGCCCTTGTGGAGACGCTGATTACCTGGGATCTGGACAAGGAATTCAAGACCCGCGGACTGGACCCGGACCAGACAGCCGCAGCCATCAAGGCCACCATGAAGATGCTGAACATCATCGAAGGCGAAGCGCAGGTCTATTGAACACATCGAAAAAAATGATCAACCCATTCAAACACATAAAACAAATTCTTTTCCCATGAGATTGAATATCGCTGTTTTGGCCGGAGACGGCATCGGACCGGAGATTGTCGGACAAGCCCTGCGGGTGATGAAGGCTGTCGCCGGAAAGTTCGGGCATGAATTGCATACCGAAGAGGCACTTGTCGGAGCCGTAGCCATCGACGCAACCGGCAATCCTTACCCTGATGCCACCCACGAACTGTGCATGCGTTCTGACGCCGTCCTGTTTGGGGCCATCGGTCATCCCCGTTTTGACAACGACCCATCCGCCAAAGTACGTCCGGAACAGGGGTTGCTGGCCATGCGCAAGAAACTTGGGCTCTATGCCAACATCCGTCCCCTGATCACCTTTCCTTCCCTGCTCGACAAATCTCCACTAAAAACAGATCGTATCGAAGGAGCCGATTTCGTTGCCATCCGCGAACTGACCGGCGGGCTCTATTTTGGCCAACCGCAAGGGCGCAGCGAGAATGGAAATACCGCCTATGACACCTGCCTCTATACCCGGGAGGAGGTTGAACGCATCCTGAAACTCTCTTTTGAATTTGCCCGGAAGCGCAGAAAAAAATTGACCGTTGTGGATAAAGCCAATGTTTTGGCAACCTCCAGGCTCTGGAGACAGGTCTCCAAAGAGATGGAACCCCAATATCCCGATGTTGAGGTGGAATACATGTTTGTCGACAATGCAGCCATGCAACTGATTCAGTGGCCAAAACGCTTCGACGTGATGGTGACCGAGAACATGTTTGGTGACATCCTCACCGATGAGGCCAGTGTCATTGCCGGATCGCTGGGCATGCTTCCCTCCGCTTCCGTCGGGGTCCACACCTCTGTTTTCGAACCGATCCACGGATCCTATCCGCAAGCTGCAGGCAAAAACATAGCCAACCCCTGTGCCACCATTCTTTCGGCTGCCATGCTGTTCGAGTATGCCTACAACCTCAACGAGGAGGCAGCCCTGATCAGAAAAGCCGTAGAAGCTTCACTCGAAGCTGGCGCGGTGACCGAGGACTTGACCGATGACAAATCCAAAGCCCTTACTACCTCCGCAGTGGGAGACTGGATCGTACAATACATTCTGAAATGATTGACTGTTTTCAGACAGAAAAGGGGGGGGAATATTTCTCCCTTTTTTTATGCATGCAATCTCCCTTACGGAAGATCGGTTGGCGGATTGCCCAGGGGTTCCGAACCATCCAGTAGCTGAAATAGGGATGGGCCTTTCCTGTGGGATTGAAAAAACCTCCGTTCTGAAGATAGAATCCATCTCCTTCCACACCACCGTCAAAATCGAGCCGATATCCTCTTCTGGCAATGTCATCGCCCGTGAACCGGACCGAAGTGAGCGGAAACCACTTTCCGGAAATCTCTCGGTAACAGGCATGAGAATAGAGGGCCTTGCGGGTCAGGTAGCCCTGATGGTCTTCAAAATTTTCCAGAAATGCGTGGAGTCGGGTCAGGCAGTGGTCGGTCTGTGGTCGACTGAAGGTGGCCACAAGACGCCACTCCGCCGCTCCAAAAGGTTTGAACCAGGCAGAAAAGAGGGTGGATCCCTTCCCATCCGGCTTGCCTCTGAGCAGGAAGCAATATTTCTGCCCCGCTTTCCACGGATAGCGCAAATAACTCTGTCCCCCAGAGCCTTCGTGACCAAACTCGCCGACATATACCCCTTCTCCTTTGGCGATCAGCCGGATCTTTTCATTTTCCGGAATGGCTCCCGGATCATCGGTCTTGTAAGGGCTCCAAACCGAAAACAGGATGCGACGTTCGTCGGGACCATTGACCTGGATGCCAAAATAACCTTCCCCGAATCCGGCGGCCATGAAATAGGAGCCGATGGGGTCCATCCCATTCGGAACGGTGACCTCCTGATAAAAATATTCCGCATTGGATTCCTTCGGCAGCAGGTAGTTCAGATGAACGGAGGGCCCTCGCCGACCCCAGTAATAACGATTGTCCTGGTTGTCCCGGACATAGTTGAAGACGACTTCCGGTGTAAATGGCTGCACCTCTAATGCGGACAAGGAATCGGACCACCAGGTCCGGACATAGCCACGTTTGAGGTGAACCCGTCCCAACGGGATTCTGTCTCCGGCTGCAGAGGAGTCTTTCACCTTCAGCAACCGATTCTCCACCCATATCCGGAGCGGAGCAAGGGTCGC
>JAJTBP010000029.1 GCA_021286825.1 Marinilabiliales bacterium
ATATTTCATGAAATTAGGAAATTATTTTGTTAAATATTCATGTCGTCGAAGGGAGATTTGATCTGTTGAATATTTCGGGTGGAAACATGGGTGTAAATCTCTGTGGTTCGTGAACTTTTGTGTCCGAGCAGTTCCTGGATGTATCGCAGATCGGTGCCTGCTTCCAACAGATGGGTAGCATAGGAATGTCTTAACCAGTGCAATGTGACCGGCTTTCGGATGTGCGCACGTTCAACTGCTTGTTTCAGGACCTCCTGCAGACTTCGTTCGCCATAGGGCTCTCCGGGTGTCTGGCCTTCGAAAAGCCAGACTTTGTTTGGTCAGAGATGGCTACCACACGGTCTTTTTTTCCTTTCCCCATCCGAATGAGCAACAATTTTCTGTCGCTCAAAATATCCGTTGGCTTCAGATTGAGCAATTCGCCACGCCGGAGACCACAGGCATAAATCAGACTGAGCATCGTTTTGTGCTTGTAGTTGATGATGGATCGCAAGAGGCGGATCACCTCCTCCTTGCTGAGCACATTGGGCAAGGTATGCGTTCGTCTGGGCCGCTCCATCTCCTCAATTCTTAACTGACATCCATCCAGGCGTGCATAAAACAGTTTCAATGCGTTGACCAACTGGTTCTGGAAAGTAATGGAATAGTTGTTGGCGAGAATGTACTGGTTGTTGAAAGCCTGTAAATCGTTGGCATCGATCTCTTCCGGGGTCTTATCCCTGAAATAGAGAAAGAAGGTCTGCAGACATTCCATATAGACGCGGATGGTATTGTTGCTATACCTCTTGCTAACCATCCAGGCACGGAACTGCTCGAACTGCTTTTCCCTCTCGGGTTGTGGTTTGGCGAAAAAGCTGTTCGGCCGTACACTTCCATTGGCTGTCTTCAGACTTTTTGCATGCGCCAGGATAGCCTCCGCATGAAGTTTGCTCGCATGTAGTTCATATTCAGTACCAAAATCCTTTTTGAAGCGAACCGGGTTGAATTCGTGGCTGAGTATGTACCAGCATTTCATGGAGGGACTCCACATGGCGGTTGTCTTGGCTTTTAACTTTCTGATCAGGTCAGAATTCCATTCAAAAATGAGTAAAATTGCGGATTGCGATCCGCCTTCATAAAACTTTAGTTCTATGTCTAATTTTCTTTCCATGCCGATTTTATTAGGGTAACCATAAGTTATCCCATTTTCAGCAAAAAAAGAAATTACAACCTCATAATCAAGGCGGCGCCCGGTGCTTTAAGGGTTTTTACTTTCTTTCAGCACAACCTTCTGCTTGTCGGCTGCAACAATGGCTTCATAAAAAGCGATCATGTCCCCATAGGTTTCCTTAGGCCACTTTCCCCGGTTGATGGTAAGATCCCTTGAATAGAGGAATAATCTCTGCGAGAGCGCTATGGTGGTCACATACCGTCCGAATGGCGTTTCGATGGTTTTGCCTTTAGGGACCGATTCGGGCTGGAATCCATCGGGCAACATAAAGGCGATGGAATCCCTGTCGTGGAAGGCATATTGTTTGAATACGGGCGCTTTGCGATTCTCCACTTTGTCCGGGACGAAGGTGGATCGATTGAATGGATTCACCGGGATGAAGAGCCGGCTTCCGGTCTTGGTGGCAAAAGCGGGTGCCTGGAGATTGGCCGTGGTAATCAATTTGGGAAGTTTGATTTTTTCGGCCTGGATGGTGAAGTTGGCGATCTTGAGCCCGGCGATGGAGAATTTCTTGTAGAGATCTTTTTCCTGTTCGGTCTTCGACTCATCCAAAAGATCCGAAGATTCGGCATACTGGTATCCGCCGGAGGCGATTGAAACCTGTGAATGCATTTCTCCCGTGGCATCCAACGTTATCTGGGCCTTGCAAATTTGATAATTCTGATCAGCAGTAAGTAGGGGTGTCCTGACCAGTTTGCCTCCGTCACCGGTGATCTGGAGAGCCGTGCGCCCGGCGGTTGATGTGCCAAGAAAGCCACATGGGGCCGTTTGACTCGTACATTCCATCCAGACCGTATCTTTTTTCAGGGGAACGAAGAGGATGATGTGGTTGGTCTGGCCGTTGGTCGGGAAGTCTGGGAGGGTGATCCCCTTGTTTTCGGCGGCTCCTGCAACGGTATAGCAGGATGGGATGCCGACCGCTTTGAGGAGCGATTTCATGTATATGGAGAGGGCTTTGCAATCGCCATAACCCAATTTGTCGACCGTTTCGGCCGGGAAAGGCTGAAATCCGCCGATCCCGAGCTGGATGCCAATGTAGTGGGTTCGCTGCTGCATGTAACGGTAGAGCTGACGGATGATCTCAACGGTATCCCTGGTCGCAGCGACCATCTCCTTTAGCTCCTTGCAGCGTTGCGGAGGTAGTTCATCGCGGCCCTGGATCAGAGATGCAACCCATTTTCCGTAGTCCTCCCAGCTTTTCATGTTGCCGCTGCTCTTTTCATATTGGAAATAGAAGGGTGCGGTCATTACCTTAGGGGTTAGCTCTTCGAGTGCCTGTGAAAAGGGTTCCTCGAGATAGGCCGGGATCTTTTTTACCGTCCACTCCATGGTGGTCATGCCTTTTTCATGGGTGATGAGGCATGCGCCCTCGGGCATGCGAAATTCCCGGAAGCGAATCTTCATGGTGTCGGGAAAGGTGATGGCAAAGCTGCTCTTTTCGACACTGTAGCGGTAGTTGGGCACGGGATTCCATTCCGGATAGTTGATCAATCCCGAATAGCTGATCTCATAATTGTATTCGACGGTGCAAGGATAGGTGGCATTCTGCAGTTTGGCCAACTTCATCCGGTAGTCATCGTAAATGGCTCCCTCTGATGTGTAGTTTACATCTTCTATCTTGCTCTCTTTGAGTTTCTCATCTTGAATTCCCAGCATGTTGTAGCATCGGCCTTCGATGAAGTTGACGGACCTTGACTTGTCATAGGCAAGGATCAATTCCCCATAATCGGATCCCTTGTCGTTGAGTATCGTCACCACTTTGTGTACTTTTTCAACTGCTTTGCCGGGGCCCTGGATGATGAATTCCTGTCGGTACTCCCGGCAGACAGCCCGGGCATCTTTCCGCAGGGTGCTGTCGATCAGCGGGACAGGATACATGAGGGGGTGTTTGTCCTTGCCAAGAGCGGGTAGGAGGATCGCGGCGATCCCCAGTAGGGAAAGAAAAAATCTTGTTTTCATGGATGTAAGATTTTACAGCATGTAATCAAAGTCGAAGTTGTGAGCTGTTCCTCAATGGGTAGCGACAATCGGCAATGGTTGCCGATCAGGCTTTGCTTTTCTTTAGGACGATTTTTTCGGCTTGCTTGTTGATGATGGTGTTGTAGAATTTTTTCAATCCTTCGTATTCGGCGGGCAGGAAGAGCGTTTTATCGATGGTGATGCGTTGGTTGATCACAATCTTGCTGTCCATTTTTATGACCTGAAAGATGTAACTTCCTCCCTTGCCTTCCAACTGCAGAGAGGTATTGGTGGGTAATTCCTCTGCTGTATATCCCTCGGGAATAGTCAGTTGAAACATGTAGTTGTCGACAAACGAATTGCCATAATCGACCGGATATTGACGGGTTGGCGCGGTGAACGGGTTGGTTTTGATGCGGTCCACGAGCACCGGTTCGATGTATAGGATTCCGGAATCTGCATCGGGTTGCTCCTTCCAGACCACCTCTGCGTTACTGGTGTAAGGAAGGGAGAGGCTATCCAATTTGTCGCTGGTGAAGCTTTTGTATTCGAAATCGCCGGCTTCGTTCTTGAGTTGCTTGAAATATTCGTCGACCGATCCAGCTTTGCTGATGCTTTTTCGCTGGTCTGCGGCTGCCAGTCCGGACTTTCTTGTTTGGATGGTACCGGAAAGTTTGCCTGCTTTCAGCGAAAGTTCGACGGCTGTTGTCTCCGTGGATCTTGGATTAACCAATTTGACCGTTTCGGAGGTGTTGTCTTTGATGAGGTGGCCTTCACCGTTCAAGCAACGGTAGGGAAGCAGTCCGGCTTGCAATTTGGGTTCTGTAGCATCCAGGAGGATTTCTTTGCCATCCACAGTGGCTTTTACAATGACGTAGTTGCAATCGCTGATGGTTGGCTGCTGGAATTTGAGGAGTCCGTGGGCGCGGGTGCTGAGGATGACCGGACTTGCCTCGATTCCTGACTTGCGGAGCAGCAGGGTCAGGAAGAGGTTGATGGCTGCTGAATTGCCGCTCTTCTCTTCTGATAGTTTTTTCATGGACTTATCGGCACTGATTGAGTTGTCGCCGTTCCATTTGAGGTTTTTCTGGGCCCAACTGTAGAGGGCATCGATCTTAGCGGCCGGATCCTTCGCGTTTTTGGTGATGGATTGTGCCAAATCTTCGGCAAAACCATTGCCTCGCAGTTGCATGCCGAAATCATCGTCATCCTTCAATGAGGTGGCAATGTCATTCCAAGAGGTCGTGTAGTTTTTATAGGAACCGCCGACTTTCATGAAATCTACGCCCGAGAGTTCGAATTTGAGTCGGCTGGTGTAGTTGTCGATGGTCGAAACATAGGGTTCCTCGGTGATGGCTGGAATGTCTTTGGAGACAAAATCGTGGACATAGGCAGTGTAAGATATTTTGTTGGCGCTCAGAGAGGAAGCACCGGTTCTGTCATCCCGGTCACGATCGTATGAGACAATGGTTTCGGTGATCTGATTTTTTGAGCTTTTCAGCAGGGGATGATAACCCATCGACGACATGTTGTAGATGAAGAATTCGGGATAGGTGACCCGATAACTGCTCCAACTGACTGGGATGGCATATTGAAAACGCCAGGGCTGAAGATTCCACAAGAGGTCGGAATTGATGGTGTACCGGATGTCGATAACGGAACCTGCCTTGACAGCCGGCATGGCCAGCCGTACCGATTCCCAGTATTTGTTCTCCCTGTCATGGAAGATGGCATCCTTTTTCAGCTCGGTCTTGACAATTTTGCCATTCTCCATGTTAAAGGTGGTGCCTTCGACCTTGTAGAGTTTCTCTTTGCTCTTGGCGCTGGAATAGAGGGGGATGTGCACTTCACCCCACTTGGTTCCACCCTGTTTGAGGATCTTGATGCGGACAAAGCGATCGAAATATAGTAGGAATCCGGCTTCGTTGTCATAACGGACGTAGGAATTGCCTTCATCATACAGTATCGCGGCTTCAGCCGTGGTATCCTGAGGATAGGTGTTGGCGGTCAACTCTTCTTTCGAGACCTTTTCAAACTTAATCTTCGGGGCGTCCTGAGCGTGGGCAACAGAAAACAGCACAAGGGTAACAAGGAGTAACAGACACTTTTTCATAGCAGTAAGGTTTTATCATGTGTTTGGTTAATGTGCGGGTGGTGACAAATGACCTGGCTGCCGGTGAGGAGGCAGGGCAATGGCTTTCGGCATATGGCTGAGTTCCGGAGGAAAATTGCATGAAAGGGTTAGGTAGGTTATGTTGTCTCCTACAAATCTATGTTATGTTTTGTTATTTATCAAATTTTTCACTTAAAAATTCGAATGATTAACAGGGATTTATCCAATTTGTAATGGCCGTGTATGGAAAAGGTTTCCCTGTCGGGGGATCGCTGCCGATCCTTTGTACTCATTCCCGGATTTTCTTTGAATGCCTGCGGTTCATCTGGAGGATTGGCCCGGGATTCAAGAGCTCAGGAGGTTTGTATGAAGAGGGCGATGGTGCGTGTAAAAAGAGATGATTGGGCGCGACGGCATTTGTCAGGGGTTAACGGAACAGAACGAGAGCCGCGACTATATCTGATGAGAAAACCGTGCGGTTTCCTTACCCGGATGGATCCCGTGGAGGGAGTGAAGGATTGCCCGGAGAGCTGACGCACACTCCGAACAATCAGGTTTTTGCTGTTGGTATAGCGGGATGGCGCATGGGGTTGTGTCTGTTATGAGAGCGTCACGGTCATGCATGTGGGAACGGGAAAAAGATCACGCAAAGCAGCATCTATCCGTTCGTCAGAATCTTGGATGGGTTAGCTTTCCTGAGTTTGGGGAAGACTTTGCAGGGATGCTCCAGAATTGCGAGATGGAGTAAAAATTTATGGCAATAAACGAGCAGGTTACGTTGAGACCGGAGATGGCCGGTTTTGAGGCTTACCGCCGAAGAATTTTCTCCAGTGGCCTTCCCTTGGCCAGTTCGTCGACCAGCTTGTCGAGGTAACGGATCTTTTGCATCAGCTCATCCTGGATCTCTTCCACCCGGTAACCACAGATGGTACCGGTGATCAGGGATGCGTTGGGATGGATTTGGGGGGCGGATGCGAAGAAGGTAGAAAAGTCATTTTTGCTTTCCAGTTGCTCCTGCAACGATTGCTCGTTGTAACCGGTAAGCCAGCAGATGACAACATGGAGTTCATCTTCGGTCCGGCCTTTTTTTACAATCTTTTGGAGATAGAGGGGATAAACACTGGCAAAGGGTATTTTAAAGATGCGAGTTGAATCCATTTTCGTTTTTCCTTGAAATCCTCCGAAATGAGGATCGGGTGGTAAATTTGGGCTCATTTTGACACGGGTAGAAATCGGCAAGGGATGTTGCCGTCATCTCATGAATTGTAACGTTCCCGGTAACCGGATGAAAGGTTGTCGCGGAGTTGTTGCAGTCTCTCCGAGATGCCAACCCTGAAGATGTGGGGCATGATGAATCGTTTGTGTTCCTCCGGAAGAAGTTTGGCGCGCTCCATGAGGTATGCATGGCTTTCGGCAGGAGAGGGCAGTGGTTGGAGCAGCTTTTCTGCCTCATAGACCGGTTGCAATAGCATTTCATGCGGCAGGTTGCAGACACGACTTCGTTTGTCTGGCTGTGTGGGGTGGATCAGCCACCGGCATTCTTCCTCCGGTTCGTCGGCCAGGAGGATGCCGTCACGGTAGAAGTTTCCCTCCTCGTCGTAATAGCGCCAAAGGCTCTTCTTTCCCGGCAGGGTGTTTTTCTCGATGTTTTCAGAGACTTTCATGCTCGGTTTTCCATCCAGCTCCGAAAGTTTGTAAACACCGTCGAGTGACGCATCCGGCTTGCCTGTCACCAGTTCGGTGCCGACACCAAAGCCATCGATGGGGGCCCCCTGATCTTCGAGACTCTGGATGACTTGTTCGTTCAACTGATTGGAAGCGAATATTTTTACATAATCCAATCCTTCCTTGTCAAGCATCTTTCGTGCTTTCTTGCTGAGATAAGCCAGGTCGCCACTGTCCAGGCGGATACCCGATAGCCTCTTCCCTTGCTGTTCCATCTCCCTGGCCAAAAGGATGGCGTTGGGGATGCCGCTGCGCAGGGTATCGTAGGTGTCGACCAGTAGGGTGGTTTGGTTGGGATGGACCTTTGCGTAGGTCCGAAAGGCGGTCAGTTCGTCGTCAAAGCTCTGCACCCAGCTGTGGGCCATGGTGCCGGATACGGGCAGGTCATAACGGTAACCCGCCAGAACGTTGGAGGTGGCAATGGCTCCGCCAATGATGGCGGCCCTGCTTGCGTGCAATCCGCCGGTGCCGTGTGCCCGACGTAATCCGAAATCGGAGAAGGACTTACCTTTGGCTGCCAGCTTCATCCGGAAGGATTTGGTGGCGATGAGCGATTGGAAGTTGATGAAATTGAGGAGCAATGTTTCGATCAGTTGAGCTTCGATGATGTCGGCTTCCACACGTATCAGCGGTTCGTTGGGAAAAACGATTTCGCCTTCCCGGACCGAAGAGATCTTCCCTTTGAAGGAGAAACCAGCCAGATATTGCAGAAATTTGCTTTCCAGTCCCAACTGCTCCAGATAGGCCAGGGTATCTCCGTCGTACGAAAAGTTCTCCAGGGCTGAGATTAGGTCGGCCAGTCCGGCAAAGACAAGGAATCCGCCCTGGTAGGGGTTGGTGCGGAAGAAATAATCAAAAACGGCGTGTTCTCCCTGTTTCCCGGCGCTATGATATCCCTGGGCCATCGAAAGCTCATAGAAATCGGTGTAGAGGCCGTTCAACGGGAAGAAGGAACCATTCATGTCAGCGTTCTATGGTTTGCGATCTGTCTGGTCCGACGGAGACGATGGTTACGGGTACCTGCAGGTATGCTTCGATGAAGCGGATGTAACCCGACAAGGCTGCAGGGAATTTCGTTTCGCTGTCAACGCCGGTGAGGTCACACTGCCAGCCTTCGAGTTCATCGTATTGCGGAACGACATCTCCTTCCAGGTCATTGGGAAAGTCTAACGTGCGTACACCATCGATGAGGTAGGCGGTACAGATGCGGATGGTCTCGAAGCTGTCCAGCACGTCGGCTTTCATCATGATCAGGTCGGTAACCCCATTGATCATGATGGCATAACGAAGGGCAACCAGGTCTAGCCAGCCGCAACGACGCGGCCGTCCGGTTGTGGATCCAAATTCATTACCGATCCGTCGTAACTTTTCACCGGTTTCATCCAGTAGTTCGGTAGGGAAGGGGCCACTGCCCACACGGGTACAATAGGCTTTGAATATGCCATAGACCCTTCCGATTTTGTCAGGGGCGATCCCAAGTCCGGTGCAGGCACCTGCTGCGATCGTATTGGAGGAGGTAACGAAGGGGTAGGATCCGAAATCGATGTCGAGCATGGTGCCCTGGGCCCCTTCGGCAATGACCGATTTTCCGGCCATCAGCTGATTGTTGATGAAGTGTTCACTGTCGATCAATTGGAATTGCCGGATCACTTCGATGCCTGCAAACCACTCTTTTTCGTAATCGGCCAGCGCCTGCTTGTAATCGAAATTGTAGAATTTCTCAAGGATCTCGATGTGCTGGTCGATCCGGGCACGGTATTTTGCTTCGAAATTGTGCAGGATGTCTCCGATCCGGAGGCCATCACGGCCAATTTTGTCGCGGTAGGTCGGACCAATTCCTTTGAGGGTGGACCCGATCTTGGAGGCCCCTTTGGCTGCCTCGGAGGCTGCATCGAGCAGACGATGGGTTGGCAGGATCAAATGGGCCTTTTTGGAGATAAGGAGATTGTTGGTCAGTTCAAATCCGATGTTGCGGAGCGATTCGATCTCTTTTTTGAAGATGGAAGGATCGATGACCACTCCGTTTCCAATCACATTGACCTTGTCACCCCGGAAGATACCGGATGGAATGGTGTGCAGTACATGCTTGATGTTGTTGAACTCCAGTGTATGGCCGGCGTTCGGACCTCCCTGAAAACGGGTGATCACATCGTAGCGCGGTGTCAGCACATCCACCACTTTTCCTTTTCCTTCGTCTCCCCATTGAAGACCCAACAGAACATCCACTTGCATTGGCGTGTTGTATTTACGATTTGACAAAACCTCACAAAATTAATTCAATTTCCCGATGTTGGGCCAAAAAAAACCTCCCGGCGGGAGGCTTTTTTCAATTAGTTTTGAACAACAGGCTATTCTTCCGATTCCCCATAAAGGTAGAGTGAATGGTGCGAAAGCTTGAAGTTGTGAAGGGCACAGGCGTCTTCTATGATTTGACGGATGCGTTCATCATGGAACTCGGTCACCTTTCCTGTCCGGATGTCGATGAGATGATCGTGCTGTGTGGTTGCCAATGTTTTTTCAAACTGGGCAATGTTTTTGCCAAACTGGTGTTTGACTACCAGCTTGCAGTCCAGCAATATTTCGATGGTATTGTAGAGCGTGGCACGACTTACCCGGTAGTTCTTGTTCTTCATCGAAATGTAGAGCGTCTCAATGTCGAAATGACCATCGCGTGAATAGATCTCATCGAGGATCGCATAACGTTCCGGGGTCTTCCTGTGGCCGTTCCTTTCAAGGTATTCAGTGAAAATATTCTTGACGGTTTCCTTGTTTTTCTGAATGCTATTCATACTTAAACTAAGTTAAAATAGGCTGTAAAGATAATTTATATTTTTAGGAATACTCCATCCTGAATAAAATCTTTGCAAAAGCAATCAAACATTTGTCAGACCAATAGAAATCAGGTGTTGGCCTGCTTTGGGCACAGCCTTCAGGGGCCTTTTGTGAGGTTCCTGTCGATATTTCCGGCTACGCCGGATCGCTTAGCTCACTCTGGACTCTTTTTCGACCCATTCTCCCAATTTGGTGTATTGTTCGTATAGCGTTTGGTATTTCCGTACATTTTCGGCAACAGGGGTGTATTCCTTTTCGAAGCCACCGCCCATGGCTTGTTGTGCCGAGGCGATATCGGGGTAGATCCCGCCCACAACTGCGGCTGCCATGGCCGATCCCAAGGCGCAGGCTTGCTCACTGCTTGCCACAAGGATGGGTTTACCGATCACATCTGCCACAACTTGCATTACGAAAGGGGATTTTTTGGCTACTCCACCCAGCGCGATGATTCCTTCAATCGGAACGCCCTCTTCCACGAAACGGTCGATGATTTTCTTGGATCCGAACGCCGTGGCTTCTACCAGGGCCCTGAAGATGCCCGGTGCGTCTGATCCGAGGTTGAGACCCGCAATGGCTCCCTTGAGCAGTTGGTCAGCATCGGGTGTTCGACGTCCGTTGAGCCAGTCCAGCGCAATGATGCCTGTTTCACCGATCTCCAGTTTGGAGGCTTCTTCTGAAAGCCAGGGGATCATTTTGTCGCTGATTTCGTCAATCAGGGCTGCTTTTTGCTGATCATCGAGCAAGACAGAGCGGTTGATGAGGGCTTCTGCCGGAGCGGTGAGCATCTTCTTGAACCAGGCATAGACATCCCCGAATGCCGACTGACCCGCTTCGAGACCCACCATTCCTGGCACCACCGATCCGTCTACCTGACCGCAGATTCCCTTGACAAATTTCTCGCCAAAGAATTCATTGGGAGCGATGAGGATGTCGCAAGTAGAGGTTCCCATGATTTTGCTGAGGTAATAGGGTTTGATCTCACCACCGAGAGCGCCGATATGTGCGTCAAAAGAGCCGACACCAACGGAAACAGTTTCGGGAAGACCCAGTTTTTTTGCCCATTCGGGCGAAAGGTTACCCGCTTTGACCTCGCAGGTATGGGTCTCTGTATACAATCGATCCCTCAAGCCAGCCAGCAGCGGATCCAACTTAACCAAGAAGGTCTCGGCTGGAAGTCCTTCAAAATCAGCATGCCACATGGCTTTGTGCCCGGCGGCACAACGGCTCCTTTTCATGGTGAGCGGATCCGTGTTGCCGGTCAGCAGAGCCGGGATCCAGTCGCAGTGTTCTACCCATGAATAGGCAGCGTTGCGGATGGAGGGATCAACCCTGAGTGCATGAAGGATCTTGGCCCAAAACCATTCGGACGAGTAGATTCCCCCTTCGTATTGGGTGAAGTCGGTACCACCCCAGGTACGGGCAACCTGATTGATTTCCTCGGCTTCGGCAGTTCCGGTATGGTCCTTCCACAGGATAAACATGGCATTCGGATTTTCCGCGAAGGCGGGAAGAAGGGCCAGAGGTGTACCGGAAGGATCGACAGCAACGGGTGTAGAACCGGTGGTGTCGACAGAGATGGCTACTACCTCTTTGGCAGCACCGGCCGGGGCTTTTGATAGCGTCTCCTGGATGGTTTTCTCGAGTCCTTCGAGATAGTCTAGTGGGTGCTGGCGGAACCTGTTTTTGGCCGGGTCACAAAACAAACCGGCTTTCCACCGTGGGTAATAAAATACGCTGTGGGCAATCTCTTTCCCGTCGGATACATCGGCAAGGATGGTCCTGACCGAATCGGTACCATAGTCCACGCCAAGGGTATACTTAGCCATCTGATCAATTTTTAGTTGTTAATATCTGTAGTCAGTAGTCGTTTCGCCCGGAGCGAAAACAGACACAAGGATAATTTTTATCTCACAAGCCTGCAAATGTTTTTTCATTTTTTGCCATTTATCCTGTGCGCTACTGATGGTCATCCAGTCATCAATTGTCTCCGAAAAGGAAGTACAAGGTTCCGGTTAACGGAGGGTCGCCTTCCCGATAGATTGTTTTCTTGCCCATGGGTCCTTCTGCCTCGGCCTTGGTGAACTTTGTGCCGATGGCATTGATGCTGTGCAGGACCGAAAGGTTTCCTGACGGGAAGTTCGGGGCCACTCCACCTCGGGCGAATTTGCCATAATCCGGTGTGAAGAGCCGCAAAAATAGCCCGGGAGTATCGGTCAGGATCGTGAGTGGAATGCCGGAAGTCTTTAGCCGGACGCCGTAGAAATTGGCATAATATCCTTTGAATTCCGGGTAGTCCCATTTTTCGCCGGTAATGGCTCGATTGTAGCTCTTTTCATGTAATCCGAAGAGATTGCCCAGTAACCGGTTCTTCCAGACATGGTAAGGACCATTGGCCAGCAGTTCGGCACCCTTTACCTCTTTTTCCGGAAAGTCGAAGGTGATGCCGGCAAATTCTTTTTCTCCGACCGGCTGTAAGGCATAGTCGAGGCGAAGGATTCCCCCTGGCTGAAGTGTCCAGACGATTTTATCCGAAGTCTTGTCGAAATTCACAGTAACTGTTTTATCCAAGCCGGATTCCGAGGCGACAACGGTGGTCACATGGGCGGAGTCACCCACCCAAACGGGACCATTGGTGAGTGGCACCGTTTGGTCACCCATCTGAGCTTCGGTCAATCGACCATCTCTTTTGTTGAAATGAAGGGTTACTTTTCCCGATGTAAGTTTCCAACTGTTCTCCTCATCCGTCTTCTGTACTGTTTCCCTGGATGGTGGCAATAGTTTCTGGCGTATCTGGAGTGGTGAAGATAGATTGAGGCTCCAGGCGGTCAGCATTTTCCCATCAATGTCGAAGGCGGTAAGGGTCAGCAGGTCCCAGTCCTGCCATTTATCCGGCATTTGAAGGGAGAGGCTGGTTTCGGTTCCGGGAGCAATGGACGGAAGGGTAAGCTGCCATTCTTTCGAGGTGCCGGTCCATTTTCCAGGCGTTCCCGAAAAATGGGTAAGTTTGGCTTGCAGGGTACATCCGGCTAGTGTTCGGTAGAGATATCGGTTGGCAACGGTTGTGGTTCCGTTGAATTCGGCTGCCATGGCTGGTAGCTTCAGTTGCACCGGCGACCAGATGTGCTGAATGGTGTAAAAGCTGCCCTCTTTTTCCCGGTAGGGACCCAGGATGCCATCGGGTGCATTGTTCCCATGACAATCGATCGAATCGTTGAGGTCACTTCGAACGATTCCTTCATCGGCAAAAACCCAAAGGAAACCCCCGGCCGCCAGTTTACTGTTGGCCATCAGATTCCAGTAGTCCTCGAGACCTGCGCCCAAACCGCCATCATACAATCCATGCAGGAATTCGGTTGGGAAATAGATCAGATCCCCTTTGCTCAGGGCATTATCCACGTAGTTGTAGCCTGGATAGTGTTTTGTGTCGGTCCCATTGATTTTGGCCCAAGGTTCGATTACCGTACGCTGCTGCGGATCGTATTTTGCATATTCCGTGCGAAGCTCCTTGTTAAATCCTCCTTCGTTGCCATTGTCCCACAGCACCACGCAAGGATGGTTAACATCGCGGACAACCAGTTCCCGGACCAGTCGTTTTCCTTGTTCTGTGCTGTAATAGGCTTGCCAACCGGTCAGTTCGTCCAGCACAAACATGCCCAGCGAGTCGCACACCTCCAGAAAATGCTGATCGGGTGGATAGTGGCTCATCCGGACGGCGTTCATGTTCATCTCCTGCATCAACTTCACATCACGGATGCTCAGGTCCCGACTGCTGCATCGTCCCGACGCTGGCCAGGCCGTATGTCGGCAGACTCCCTTGAAGAGAATTTTCTGACCGTTGACGTAGATGCCGTCTGATGGCTTGATTTCCACCGTACGGAACCCGAATCGCTGTCGGATCTTGTGCAGCACTTTCTTGCCGGATTTTAGTTCAACGAGAACATCGCAAAGTTTGGGTGATTCCGGATTCCAAAGAGGTGGATTTTCTACATGGGTTTGTAAGACAGTCGTGTCGGCCGGTGAAGAAAGGGATAATCGGACTGGATGACCCAGCGACTTTCCATCGGTGGTGAGCAATGTTGCTTCGATGGCATCGGCTTTCTTGATTCCGGAGAGGTAGAGGTTCATGCGGAAAGAGCCATCGGCTTTGGCATCGATGGCCACACGATCGATCGACTCTTTCGGGAAGGCTTCCAGATAAACCGGCCTGTAGATGCCACCAAAGACCCAAAAATCACCTCTTCTCTCGGCTTTGTTGATGGTCGGGTCGGCCGACTCTTTGTGGACGGTAACTTCCAGAAGGTTTTCCTGACCCGGTTTGAGCAGTTGGGTGACATCGTAGCTGAAACGGTAAAAACCGCCCTGATGCATCGGTCCGGCGGAGGTGCCATTGACCTTGACTTCGGTATCCGTCATGGAAGCTTCGAAGACCAGCACCATCCTGCGTTTTTTCCATTCGCCGGGAATCGAAAAACTGTAACGGTACAGACCCGTCTCATCGTGGTAGATGCTCTCTTTCTGACCGTAGTTGAAATCCCCATATCCCTTGAATTCCCAATTGGAAGGGACGTCAATGGTGCTCCACTTTCCACTGTTTCTGCCGCCGGTACAATAGAATTCCCAGTTGACGGTATGGTCTTTGTCTATACCGGACAGATATTTGATTTCGGTCTGCTGACCTGCCACGGTGGTGGCGATTGCAGACAGAAGGAGGCATAAGATTTTTCTAATCATGACATTGTTGTGAATCGAATTCTGCCTGTTGGATCTGATCCTTTTGTGATCAATCGAGGCATGTTTGGATCGTTTTACGCTTTTTTTTCCGAAGCGGATGTTTGGCCATAATAGGCGTTGTTCCCATGTTTTCGAAGGTAATGCTTGTCGAGGAGAAATTGCTCGATGGGTCGGATCTTGTTGAGGGTGAAGTCGTGATGGGCCATTTTGGCAATCTGCTCCAGCACAACCGCATGGTGCACCGCCTCGTCCGGGTCCTTCCCCCAGGAGAAAGGGCCATGGCCATCCACAAAAACAGCGGGAATCTCTGCCGGTTCAAGCGCTAGCCGCCGGAAGGTCTCCACGATCACAAGTCCTGTGGCTTTTTCGTAATTTTCATTTACCTCCGCTTCCGTGAGTCTACGGGTACAGGGAATTTCCCCATAAAAATAGTCAGCATGGGTGGTGCCAAGCGGGGGCAATGACATGCCGGTTTGCGACCAGGCTGTGGCCCATTCTGAATGGGTGTGGACCACTCCTCCTGTCTTGCCGAAATGACGGTAGATCTCCAGATGGGTAGGCAAATCGGAAGAAGGCTTTTTGCCGGGTTCGACCGGTTTTCCCTCCAGATCCACCAGTACCATGTCCTCCCATCTCATGGTTTCATAGGGTACTCCGCTGGGTTTGATGGCGATGACTCCTTTGTCCCGGTCTATTCCCGAGACATTGCCCCAGGTGTAAATCACCAATCCTTTTCTGACCAGCTCCAGGTTGGCTTCAAAAACAGATTCTTTAAGTTCCCTGAACAACATCCGTTGAAATTATTGCTTGTTACCAGAAGTGAACATAGAATGCGACACAGATGGCTACCACCACAACAGAGGTGATGATGTCCCATTTGCTCCAACTATTGCGTGTTTCGGCCACCTGTTCTGCCGTTTGGGAGAAATAGGTAAGTCCTTTGAGCTGACTCTCATCGGCCTTGGGCGTAAAGAAACTCACCACCACCATGACCGCCATGGTAAAGAAAAAGAGGAAGAGACAGAAATGTAGCCAATTGATGGCCAACATTGCACCCAGGGGTGAATCGGGGGCGATGGAGTTTTTGAAGATCATCAGCAATAGCCTGAACATCCCGATGAAAAAGCCGGACAACAGACCCCATTCTCCTGCCTTGGGTGTGATCTTACGGTGAAAGACGCCCAGAAGGAAGACCGCTGCAATGGCCGGAGCAATCAGGGATTGGACGTTTTGCAGGTATTCATACAGAACACTGCCCAGTCCACGCATGATCGGTATCCAGATCAATCCCAGGAAGACCACCGTTAATGTGGCCATTCTGCCGACCCAAACCAATTTGTGTTCAGATGCTTCGGGACGGTAATTTTTATAGAAGTCGATGGTAAATAGCGTAGCACTCGAGTTGAAGTGAGCAGCCAATGAGGTCATCAGGGCGGCAATGAAGCCCACGACCACGATACCTTTGACTCCCATCGGCAGAAGGTTGGTGACCATGCTGCCATAGGCTTTGTCGTTGGAGTCAAAATCGAATCCAGGAATTCCTTTTGCTTTCAGGGCAGCCGCGATCATCCCCGGTATCAAAAACATGAAAACAGGCAAGATCTTAAGAAAACCGGCAAAAATGGTTCCCTTGCGTGCATGGTTGAGGTCCTTGGCTGCCAAAACCCTTTGGACGATGTGCTGGTCGGTACACCAATACCAGAATCCAATAATGGAAGCTCCGAAGATTACCCCGATTCCGGGGAACTTATCGTACCAGGGATCCCCCTTGGCATGCACCAAATGGATGTTGTTTCCGGCATATTTGACCACTTCGTTCCATCCATCGACCAATCCGCCGCCACCTGCTTTCAAGAGGCCGAGTATCAGAATGGTAATGGCACCGATCACCAGAATGGGTGTTTGAATGACAGAGACCTTCATGATCCCTTTCATACCGCCCAGAACGGTAAAGACACCGGTGATCAGGACAAGGCCAATGGCGCCCGTCCAGAAATTGATGCCCATCACCGATTCGAGAAAGATGCCTCCTGTAAAGGCTGTAACGGAGACTTTGGTGAGGACGTAACTGATCAAGGTGATGATGGAAAGGGTGGAACTGGTGTTTTTGTTGTATCGTTTGAGCAAGAACTCTGGCATGGTAAATACCCTGCTATGGGCATAGAAGGGGACAAATACCCAGCCCAACAACAAGATCATCCAACCCTGCATCTCCCAATGTGCCATGGCCATGCCGCTTGAGGCACCGGCACCGGCGAGTCCGACGAGGTGTTCCGAACCGATGTTTGCAGCAAAGATGGCTGCACCAACGGCTAGCCAGGACTCGCTGCGTCCGGAGAGAAAATAGTCGCTTGTGTCATCTTTTTTGTGGCTCAATACCCACCAGATGATACCCAACAAGCCGAATAGGAACAATACGATGATAAGCCAATCCAGCAATGCCATATTCAGAATGTTTAAATTGTTAGTTTGGAAAGAAAGTATGGGTCAGAACCGATCCGACCCTGGTAAATCTTTGCTATCAGATCCCTTTTGAGAGATGATAGAAAAGATCATTCCAGCGAAGCTCCTTCTTGAAATCGGCAATACGGGTCGATTCGTCAATCAAAAGATATTCCACATCCGCCATTTCCGCAAAATCTTCCATCACTTCAGCGGGTAGGGCTTGCGTAAAAGAGGTGTGGTGAGCTCCGCCAGCCAAAATCCATGCAGCGGCTCCGGTTTCCAGATCCGGATTGGGGACCCAGAGGGCACTCGCTACCGGTAACTTGGGCATGGGTGCGCCCAAAGGAACCACCTCAACGGTGTTCACAATCAGTCTAAAGCGATTGCCCATGTCGATCAATGAAACATTCAAGGCGGGACCGGGTTTGACTGTAAAGATGGATCGGACAGGATCCGCCTTGCCTCCAATACCCAAGGGGTGAATCTCGATGACCGGGGGTTTTTCGGCAATGGATTCGCAAACTTCCAGCATGTGCGCACCAAGGACCTTTGCACCGGACGGGTGCAGGTGGTAGGTATAATCTTCCATGAAAGAGGTACCTCCCGGCAGGCCGGATGCCATCACCTTCATGGCCCTGACCATGGCTGCGGTCTTCCAATCTCCTTCCGCACCAAAGCCATAGCCCTCCGCCATCAGTCGTTGAACGGCAAATCCTGGCAATTGAACCAGTCCGTGGAGGTCTTCGAATGTTGTGGTAAAGGCAGTAAACCCGCCTTTTTCCAGGAATGAGCGAAGTCCCAGCTCGATTCTGGCCGATTCGCGAAGAGCTTCATGTTCCGATCCGCCTTTGCGGAGTTTTTCCATCATGGCATAGGATTTTTCCAACTGCTCTACCCATGCGTCGACCTCTTGTTCGGTTACCTTGCCAATTTCCTTGACCAGATCACCGATGCCATACCCGTTGACCGAGAGTCCAAATTTGATCTGAGCTTCTACCTTGTCACCTTCCGTAACGGCTACTTCGCGCATGTTGTCGCCAAATCGTGCCACCTTCATGGAACGAAGGGCAGCCAGACCGGCTGCTGCACGGCACCACCATCCGATTTTCAGGCGCACATTTTCTTCTTCCCAATGACCAACGACCACTTTCCGTCTGATGCGC
>JAJTBP010000367.1 GCA_021286825.1 Marinilabiliales bacterium
TTTCCGGATCCGAACCACCTCGGCAATGTCTCCGTTGGCAATGAATTCCAGTTCGTTGCACTGGTTGGACCAATAATAGGTGTTGCGAACCACCATTACCAAATCCCCTCGGGTAACCTGCTCCTCCTTGTAAAGAATCGTTCGCCGGATGCCTTCATTGAAAAGGTTGGCCCGCTTGTTGGACCGGGTAACAATCATCGTCTGTTCCATTCCCAGACGATCGTAGCATTGGGAGATCTCCTCAATCAATTGATCCCCGCCGATCCTCACCACATCAGGACGACCATGCGTCATGATCTCCCAAAATCCGGTGGGCGATTCTTCCCGGATGCGGTTGCGCAGTACCGTGGCATTGGCCAAAATGCCCGAATCGAGCGATTGCCTGACCACCTCCTTTAGCTCAACGGCTACCACCTCCAGATCGAACAATTTCAACTCCCCGGGTTCCAAGGCCGGACTCAGATCCAGACCTACCGGAGGCAATTGGGCCGTATCTCCCGAAAGGATCAGCTTACATCCCAGGCCTCCCATGACATATTCAATCAAATCGGATAGAAGATAACCGGATCCGAAGAATCCATTTTCCTGCGGCAGGTTGGATATCATGGAGGCCTCATCCACAATGAAGAGGGTATTTCTGTTGAGGTTGCGGTCCAGCGCAAATCGGGTCTCACCCCCTGCCAGACTCTGTTGCCGGTAGATTTTTTTGTGGATGGTGGAGGCCGGCTTGCCACTGAAACCTGAAAGAACCTTGGCAGCACGGCCGGTCGGGGCCAACAAAACGAAACGGATTTTAAGCTCCTCGAGAACCTGCACCAGTGCACTGATGGACGACGTCTTCCCCGTTCCGGCATATCCCTTTAACAGAAACAGCGTATCGTTCTCAGGTGATACGATGAACTCCGCCAATTTCTCCATCATCTCCCGCTGCCCCTCTGTCGGTTCATGGCCAAGCCGTTGGGCTATTTTTTCAGAGATGAATTTTTTCATTGGGTTCCTTTTTTTGAGGCAGTCCTGACCTGAGTCGAATAAAATATGCTAATTTTGTGATTGATACACTATTTTCTCGCGAAGAAAATAAAAAAAATCCTTTCGGAACAGATTCGATTCGGATTCATTGTCTGGCAAGGAGAATCAATTGACTTATCTCCCTCTTTCCTGTCTTTTTGGGCGTGAAGTGTCAGGGAGCAGTAGGTTTGAACTTTATAAGCAGGTCCTATGCACGATGTCTGTTTTATCGACAAATTGTTTGATCGCGAACAGAGTAATTTATGCCATTTGTCCATCCAAATAAGTCTGGATGGATTTTCTTTTGCCATCCTTGATATCCCGAAAGGAAAATACACCGTCCTCAAATCTTTCCGGTTGTTCCTGAAACGCCCCCGTCTTCTGTTTGTCAAAGTCAATGAACTGCTGAACAACGAGGAGTTGCTCCAACTGAAGTACAAGAGTGTGGAGATCCTTTATGCGACCGCTACCTTCACCCTTGTTCCCCAGATGCTTTACCAGAATGGTGCTGCCGATAAGTATCTGCAGTTCAATCATGAAACGGAAAAGGGATTTCAGACAGAAAAGTGTCTGTTACCACGGGCCGAGAGTTGGTGCATCTTCAGTATGCCGGAAAACCTGAAGGAATTGTTGTTGCTCAAATATCCCAGGGCAACCTTCAAGCACGATCTCTTTCCCTTGATTGAACGTGCCCTGCGTGAGAACCGCAACTTTCCTGAACGAAAGCAGGTTCATCTGCATTTCTTCCGGACCAGTTTTGAAGTGGTCGTGGTGGCAGGGGAAAAGCTTTTGCTTGGAAATCAATTCAATTTCTCGGGCGATAACGATTTGATCTATTTTGTGTTGCGGATCTTCGATCAGCTCAGGCTAACCCCCGACACAACAGATCTGGTCATCCACGGATATTTTCTTCAAGCAGAATCGGTCTACCAGACCCTCAAGAAGTACATCAGGAAAGTATCCTTCGCCAAACCGAATACAGCCTATGCCTATAGCACGACTTTTGCGCAGGTTCCGGAACATTTTTTCACTTCGTTGCTAGATCTTTACAAATGCGAATAATTGGCGGAGAGTTAAAAGGCCGGCAGATACAACCCGGTAAAAATTTTAAGGCACGTCCCACCACCGATTTTGCCAGGGAGAATCTCTTTAACATTTTGGCCAACAGAGTCGATTTTGAAGAACTCAGCGTCCTGGATCTCTTCGCGGGGACCGGAAGCATATCCTATGAATTCGCATCCAGGGGATGCAAATCTGTCACTTCCGTGGAACTGGATGCCGTCCACATGGGTTTCATCAACCGTTCCATCCAACAGCTCAATTTGGAAAAGTGCATTCGGACGGTACGGTATGATGTCTTGAAATTTATCCCCAGGTGCACAGAAAAATATGATCTCATCTTCGCCGATCCGCCTTATCAACTTCCCCACCTTTCGGAGATCCCAGACTTGATCTTGAAGCATGAACTTCTGTCAAAAGAGGGATTTCTCATATTGGAGCATGGCAAAAACAATCAATTTTCAGATCATCCGGCCCTCTTTGAACAAAGGATTTATGGAAGTGTTCATTTCTCCTTCTTCAAAAATCCTGCCGGTGAAAATGTAAGTATTTGAAATTCATTAGATAAAATTGATGTACCCCAGTCATCTGATGTCCGGATTCCCATATCTCCCAACGACGCCTATTTTTCTTCCAATATCATTGTATTAAAGAAAACATGTTATATATTTGCACTGCTTTTGAGGCCAGATTTTTCATGTGAAATGAGGTCCGAAGTCAGTTTGGTGTGGTAGTTCAGTTGGTTAGAATACCTGCCTGTCACGCAGGGGGTCGCGGGT
>JAJTBP010000368.1 GCA_021286825.1 Marinilabiliales bacterium
CTTCATGATAAAGTAACTTTCAAATAGCCTGCGTTAAAGAGACACAAATATAAACGAATTGAACAGGAATACAAAATTAGAAAATCGGTTGGAAATTTATTCCGTTGGAATGTTATAAAATGCTAAAAATAAACCAGATAATATTGCTTAATGGTTAGACTCCGGACCCAAAGTCAGCTTTTATGACACCATTTTTGCTGAGTTGATAAACATCATAATTTGACAGTCAACAGGTTGTTATTTTTACCTCAGCTAAAACAAAAATCAATCAGAATGATTAACCGGATGATTGCGGGAGTACTCCCGTACATGCCCAAAAAGCTGATCTGGATCTTTTCGAAGAAATATATTGCCGGAGAGTACCTGCAGGATGCCTTGAGAGAATCGGTCAAACTGAACAAGGAAGGAAGTACCGTTACCATCGACATCTTGGGTGAGTACATCCATCAGTTGTCAGAGGCTGTTCAATACAAGGAACAATACATTCAGGCCATCGAGTTTTTGCTGGAACACAAGGTGAAAGGCAATTTCTCGCTGAAGCCTTCCATGTTTGGTCTCTTGCTGGATAAAGAGGCCTGTTATGAAAACATCCGAGAGATTCTTCGGGTGGTACAGAGAGGTGGAAGTTTTGTACGGATTGATATGGAGGATTCCACCTGCACGGATGATGAAATTTCCCTCTACCTTAAGTTGAAGGATGAGTTCCCCGGCTGTGTCGGGCTCGTTGTCCAGGCTTATCTGAAGCGGACGCTGCCCGATCTTCGCCACATGGTGAAGTTCCATACCGAAGCTTCACCTTTGAATTTCCGACTCTGCAAGGGGATTTATGTGGAATCGGGAGAGATTGCCTACAAGGAGAAGCAGGAGATCCGTGATCGTTATCTGGAAGATTTGGCCTACCTGT
This sequence comes from Marinilabiliales bacterium, assembly GCA_021286825.1. Lineage (GTDB taxonomy): Bacteria > Bacteroidota > Bacteroidia > Bacteroidales > Prolixibacteraceae > CAINVV01. Next base: position 905 of record JAJTBP010000368.1, read on the forward strand.
TGCGAAATGGGGTTTTTGTGGGCATTGCCACGCACGACACTTATCTTGTAGAACATGCCATGGAATTGATCGAACAGTTGCAGATTCCGCATGATCGTTATGAGTTCCAGATGCTGTTCGGTGTGGCGCCCAAACTGCGCCGCTCGATTCTGGCACGGGGTCATGCGATGAAGGTGTATGTTCCTTTCGGGAAGCAATGGTTTGGCTATTCTACCCGTAGATTGAAAGAGAATCCCAACATGGTGTGGGACATTCTCAAGGCATTGGTGGTCAGGAATTGACCGATATTTCTGTCCGGCGATCCTCCGACAGGAGGAAACCCAACAGACAAAAGGAGGAAAGCTGGTCAATTCATACCGCGCTTTCCTCCTTTTTTACAGGATGTGGATTCCTCTCAGTTCACCTCCAGCTCCTTCCATCCGGGCAGTTTGGGGAAGGAGGCGTGCGGTTCCAATTGGTACCAATAACAGGTTGAGGCGATATCAGATTGTTGGGGCAGGTAACGTCCGCCATGATGCCATCCCAGATCCTGGATAGTAATTTTAAGATCTTTCTCGAAGCGCACCGGGTCCATGATGTGCCAACGGTAAAGGCCGAAACGCATCATCACCTTGTAATCGCTGGTGGGTCGGATCACCTGGACCAAACCGGAATAGGGGGTACAGAAGGTCTGGTATTTCCCTTCCCGGTCGAAATTGTAGGAACCGCAGAAATAGTCTTCTGTTCCCGTTCCACAAATGGTAGGGTATTTTGTATCCCCATCCATGAAAAACTTGATTTCACCTTCACCCCACCAACCGTTGTTGGCGACGCCCCAGGCTAGGTAGACCCCCACAAACTGTCCTTTGCCATGGATGTTGTCGGCGATGGTATAGAGAGAAGATTCGGTCGGATTGGATCTCCGGAACTGAGCGTGCAGGTAGGCTGCATCGGCCGGAACCTCTGTCAGGGTATAGTCGATCTGGTAATAAACCGACATTTTGTCCTTGTCGTTCAGGTTCTCCATCGTGATGCGACATTTTTTACGGAAGGGCATGGGCCAGTAGCTGTTGAATGCACTTCCCGGATTGACGCAGATGGGCAAAGAGGTGAGTTGCGCATAGGTATTCCATCCGTGGCAGAAGAAATCGCCCACCGGACACTCCACGGAGGGTTCTTTTTCATCATCCCAATAGATGCGGAGGATGGTGAAGCGCCAGTTGCCTGTTGGGGTCATCCAGATGTGTTGAATGGCTCCCGGCCCGTCCAGTTCAGCCAACGTAAAGGTTTGTCCAGGTTGGATCTCCACGAAGGGATTGATCTTCCAGCCTTGACCAAGGTCACGGGCAGCACCCGCAGCATTGGCCTTGTTGGGGGTATTCTTGTCGGCAGGATCGGCCATCCCGCCCTTCCCTTTTTCGCCGGTGAAATTCTCCGGACTGACGGAACGGCTTTTTGCCGATGAGGTCCGGTAGATGTTGCCCATGCCCATTTCCAGGCCATTGAAGGCCGACTGGCTGTATCCCATTGCAGAGGAAAGGAGAAAAGCCATCCATAAAAAGATACTTTTTTTCATGTAGTTGAATGATAAGGAAGATTGGTTGAAATATAGGCTCAATTTACTGAATTAATGGGAATGTTTGAACGATTGGCCCTAATTTTGACCGATCAGAGGGAGCAATATTGAACATCTGATTATTATTTTTTGGATGTGCGTTTAACCTTTTTCAAGTTTAACTGTCTAATCAGGGCAAGCTTCTCGTGAGCAGAGTTAAAATTTCAGGTTTTGAAAGATCTTTCCATCATCATTGTCAATTTCCGTGGGGGTGAGCGCCTGGTCAGGTGTCTCGATTCCCTAGAAAACATTCGGGATGAGCGGTTTACTTTTGAAGTGATCATCGTAGACAATCATTCGCAGGATGGGAAGCAGCCACAACTCAAAGCCGCCTATCCCA
>JAJTBP010000369.1 GCA_021286825.1 Marinilabiliales bacterium
TGGCAATCCGCAACTTCAGACCGGCTTCCTTACGCTTTGACCGCCTCTCGATTTCCTCCTTCCGGATCGGATTTCACGGGAACCTGTTGCCATTTTTCTGCTCCGGAGACCGCCAATTGAAAAAAATAATCCCAAAAATTGCAATCGATTGCGCCACTTGATATCTTTACATCCGATTTCCATCCTGTCCGCAACACCGGCATTTACCCCGCCAGACCCGGTACTGCAAGACGTGGAGACAATGTTTGCCCTTGAAAGATACAGCTTTGGGGGTGGATTCTTGTTTTCTGTCGACCGGAGTAATTGTAACAACTAATCCATAACACCATGAAAAAGCTGATTACGCTGGCGCTCCTTGTTGTCTTTTCGCTGGCCTGTTTCTCTCAAACCACCGATGCAAGAAAAGTCTTCAAACCATCGTACATCAAAAAAACGATGAAGAAGGCCACCGCCTGGCAACTGAAAAACCCCAGACATGAACCAACCGATTGGACCAACGGAGCTTTCTATGCCGGAGTTACGGCTGCCTGGGAAACTACCCAATCCAAATCCATCCTGAAGGCGATGATGGAGATGGGTGAGAAAAACGGATGGAAGCCGGGAAGACGTTGGTTCCATGCCGATGACATTGCCATTTGCCAGACCTACGTGGACCTGTACAAACGGGAAAAGCGTCAGGAGATGATCCAGCCCTTCCTCGACACGATTGCCATCTTCATGAAAAAGCCCTATCCGGTCAAAGGAAATGAGGTGATCAAGTGGTGGTGGTGCGATGCACTTTTCATGGGACCACCTGCCATGGTAAAACTGAGTGCCGTGACGGGCAATAGCGCCTATGCGGAATACAGCGACCGGCTTTTCCACGAATGTTACGACCTTCTCTACGACAAGGAAGAGCATCTGTTCGCCCGCGACTTAAAATATGTGATCAAGAACGATGGAAAAGACGTTCGGGAGGCCAATGGAAAGAAGATCTTCTGGTCCAGGGGCAATGGCTGGGTCATGGGAGGAATTGTCCGGGTCTTGCAGGAATTGCCGGCCGACCATCCCGGAAGGAAATTCTACGTTGGCTTGTTGCGTGACATGTCGGCCAGACTGAAAGAACTGCAACAGCCGGATGGACTCTGGCGGGCCAGTCTGCTGGATCCGGAGGCCTATCCTGGAGGCGAGGTAAGCGGATCCGGGTTTGACTGCTATGCCATTGCCTGGGGAATCAACAACAACCTGTTGGACAAGGCAACCTATCTGCCCGTTGTTGAAAAAGCCTGGATCGGACTCAACCGTTGTGTCAACAAAGAGGGAAGAGTCGGATGGGTACAACCGATCGGTGCCGATCCCCGGAAAAATTTCAGTGAAGAAAGCTGGGAAGTTTATGGCACGGGTGCTTATCTCCTGGCTGGAAGCGAAATCATCAAGATGAAACGATAGATTGCTCTTTCGCTTTCACGGAATTGCATCAACCTCCGCCCTCTCTATTCTGTCCCGGAAAATGAGAGGGCGGATTTTTTGTTCCCTCCCGAATAAGCGTGATCTTTTTCAGTGAAAATTCAAAATCTCTGATCTATTTTTGGACCAACAACCCTTCCCCTCGGCATATGAAAACAAAGATCATCCTCTCCCTGGTTTTGCTGCTCTCCCTGACCGCTTTTTCCCAGCCATCCAAACACACCTTTTCCTTTGACAAACAAGAATTTATGTTGGATGGGAAACCCTTTCAGATCATCTCCGGGGAAATGCATCCGGCAAGGATTCCCACCGAATACTGGAGACACCGGATCAAAATGGCAAAAGCCATGGGTTGCAACACCGTAGCAGCCTATGTTTTCTGGAATTTCCATGAGAGTGATCCAGGTGTTTTTGACTTCAGGACGGATCGCCACAACATCGCCGAGTTTGTCCGGATGGTACAGGAAGAGGGAATGTGGTTGATTCTCAGGCCGGGCCCTTACGTATGTGCCGAATGGGATTTTGGCGGTTTACCCGCCTACCTGCTTTCCATTCCAGACATCAAGGTCCGGTGTATGGACCCACGATATACCCAGGCAGCCGAGCGATACATCCGTACATTGGCCATGGAGATCAAACCTTTGCTCATCTCGGAAGGCGGACCCATTCTGATGGTACAAATCGAGAATGAGTACGGCAGCTATGGCAACGACCGCAACTATACCTCCTGGCTCAAGGAGGTATGGACCCGCGCAGGGGTCTCCGGCCCGTTTTATACAGCCGATGGCGCCACTCCCTACATGCTGGAAGCCGGAACGGTAGCCGGTGCTGCCATCGGATTGGACCCCGGCACCGATGATCAGAATTTTGCCCAGGCGACCAAAGTCAACCCAGAAGTCCCCAGTTTTTGCAGCGAACTCTATCCAGGCTGGCTCACCCATTGGGGAGAATCATGGCAAAGACCCGATACAGCCAGTCTGCTGAAGGAGGTCAGATGGCTGATGGACCACAAAAAGTCCTTTAACTTCTACGTCCTCACTGGTGGCACCAATTTTGGCTTCTGGGCTGGCGCCAATACCGCCGGTCCCAACACCTATCAACCGGATGTGACCAGTTACGATTATGACGCACCGGTGAACGAAATGGGCCAGCCGACCCCCAAATATCTAGCCCTCAGAAAATTGTTTGAATCCTATCTCCCAAAGAAACAAAAGCTTCCGGCTATTCCCGCCTCGCCCGGAGTGATTGCCCTTCCCGAAATTACCCTTTCCCGAACAGCCTCTCTTTGGGATGCCTTGCCTGCTGCACAACGCTCCGTCCAACCCAAGCCCATGGAGATGACCGGTCAAAAAGCGGGGTTGATCCTTTACCGCACCCACCTCATC
>JAJTBP010000030.1 GCA_021286825.1 Marinilabiliales bacterium
TTCGAACGGAGATGGCACCTATCAGAACAGCGACCTGATCGTCAAGGCAGGAAGCAGCTATCAGCTTAGCTTCCCCTACAATGGCATGACCGTAACGGCTACAACCGTGGCTCCGGCAGAACCCCAGGGATTGACCCTTTCGGAAAATACCATCAGCATCGGACAATCCGCAGGCTTCGGTGGCGGAGAGATGCCATCCATGATCAACGTTAGCTGGTCGAACAAAGACTCTAGCTACTACTTCATTTATGTAAAAAATGTGGAAGTAGTGAAGGAAGCCATCAATACCCGTACAGAAGCAGGAAAGGATTTCTTTCGGAATACCCCCACCAACATGGACCAATATGAAATCAATCCCAGATCCTTCCAATATTATGGCCAACACAGAATCATCCTTTACCGGATACGGCCGGAATATGTCCTCTTCTTCCAGGATAACAGCAGCAGTTCTCTATCCATTACCGAAATCCGGGCGAACATTCAAAACGGATTCGGCATCTTTACTGCCATTAACAGTGCTTCTGCCTATTTGTATGTGGGAAAACCTTAACAGGGTAAGAGAAAAGTATTACATTTAAGGCAAAAATTTCCGGATAGGATGAAAAAATACAATTTATTACCCATCAGTATTTTATCTGTTCTTTCATGCATCCTTATGTTGGGCTCCTGCAGCAAAAGCTCCAGCAGCGACAACAATTTCGTATACGGACAGGTAAGTGATTTGGAGGGAAACAGTTACAAAACCATTGCCATCGGTAGTCAGACCTGGATGGCCGAAAATCTGAAATCCATCAAGTTGAATGACGGAACCGCCATTCCGTTGGTGACCGATAATTCGGCCTGGTCAAATGCCACAGGCGCTGCCCGTTGCTATTATGCCAATGACTCCACCAGCTACAAGGGCAATTACGGAGCCCTCTACAACTGGTATACGGTCCAGACCGGAAAGCTTTGTCCAACCGGTTGGCATGTGCCCACCGATGCCGACTGGACCAAACTGGCCAGCGCAGTCGGTCTGCCCGATTCCGTTGCCGGGGGAAGCCTCAAAGACAGTGGATACGGTTTGTGGGTCTACCCCAACTACTATGCGACCAATGCCACAGGGTTCAAAGCCTATCCGGGTGGATACCGTTATTACAATGGATCCTTCTACAACATCGGTTTGAGCACCAACTATTGGACAGCCACCGCGTATACCAACAACACCGCCTATTATCGGTTTCTCTCCTGTTCCAATGGCAAGATTGGAAGAGACTTCTACGACAAGGCTTTTGGATTTTCCATCCGATGTGTCAAAGATTAAGGGAAGAACCTTCCGATATCAAAACAGCCTGGCAAACAGGCTGTTTTTTTTTGCTCTTTCGATCCCTTAACCGGCAGCTAAACAGCAAGTGAATCAAGGTTTCACAAATTTCTTCCGGGCCGTGACCCATAGTTTGTTAAAACTCTCCCTCGGTTCCCTGCATAAGAAGACCTTGGTCCCCCGCTCTCTGGCGAGGGGATTGGAAACGGCACCTATCAGCCGGATCTCCGCAAACAGTTCACGGACATCCTCTCCCGGTTCCTCATTGATGTAAACCATCTCCTTGATCTCCGTCGCAAACGATGCTGGCGTCCAAAATCTGAACTGGTCATTGAAACTCAACGCCTCAGGCAGGTGATAGGGTTTGCCCAGGATAGCCACGGCCCCCGCTTCACCGTAATTGTCGGCAAAAACGATGGCATGCTCCTTCTCCCTGACCTGTGACCAGGCTTCGCCGGTTATCCCGGCCAATTCATCCCATCCCAGCATGTCGGCATAATCCTGTGGCAAGGCTTCGTATCGATTGTCTTCATACCTGCGTACGGCATCATTTTTGGTAACTTTTGCTACCCGATCAAAATAATCAACCAACTTTTGCGGTGATTTGGTCGGGATACCCATTGGCAACATAAGCCAGGTAAAAAAGAGGAGAAAAGCGGGAATCAATATCCTAACCGCTTTCCATCGAAGCGATTGTTCATACCAAACCGCGCCAGCCCCCAGCAAAAAGGGGTAAATACCTGCCGTATAGTACGATTTGCCCCGCATCAACAGGTAGATCACCAGTACCACCACGGTGATCCATCCGATCATTCGGAAACGCTTCCCTGCCGGATGAAAGCACAACAGGTAAAGTCCGGGCAATGCAACCACGGTTGCAGGGAAGATCATCAACAATTGCTCAGAAATGAAATTTGCCGTCGTCATCTGATGCAGTTGGGTGCGCTCCAACTCGGCAAAATGGGCGAAGATCGGCAGGTCATGTGTAAACTGCCACAGGATGTTGGGCATCACCAAGACCAAGGCTAGCAGGATGGCTCCATAAAAATGGATGTTCCCAAAAAGCTTGCGGTATCGCGTAAAGGGAAGCACCATCACGATCGAAAAGATCAGAAAAAGCAGGTTGTATTTGCACAGCAAACCCAAGCCAAAAGTAATGCCAAGCCAGTAAAGCGTGGAGATCTCCTCTTTCCGGATGTATTTCAGGAGCCAGAAAAAAGAGAGTGTCCAGCAAAATATATCCAGGAAAACGGGCTGAAAGAGGCCGAAGGCACGCAGAAAGAGGACGCTGCTGAAAACTGCCAGTGCAGAAAGAAACCGTGCATAACGACCTCCGCCCATCATGGCAGCCATCTCCGAAACCAGGAGAATGAGTCCCCCGCCGACCAATGCCGGCCACAATTTAGCCGCCAACAGGGTCGGTCCAAAAAGATGAATCTGCAGGAATGCCAACAGTCCGATGACCGGAGGGACCGAGAAATATCCGGCATCGGGATGTAGTCCAAGAGTGAAATAGAGCAGCTCATCCCTGTGAAATCCCAGGCTTCCGGAAAAACCCAGGTGCAGAACCAGGCTGGTCAGTGCCACCATCCAAGGGCCCAGCATCTCTTTACCGATGATTCTTTTCCATGCTTCCATTGCACAACATTTGATAACGATTGGTCGAGAGAGTCTCTCCAAAATTACCAAATCATTCAAAATTAATGCATCCTTCATCATTTACCAGATTTAGCACGGCGGATCGCTGCCGATCCTTTGCTGTCACCTGCGAAATGCACAGGACCCCTTGCATTGTCAACAGAATGCAGTAACTTCATCCACAAAGAAATACCGGAAATGCAGATCGACCACGTTGCCATTTGGACAGACAATCTGGAGCGCTTGAAGGACTTCTACGTCCGTCATTTGGGTTGCCAGGCTACTTCCCTTTACCACAATCCGGCCAAACGGTTCCGTTCATATTTTCTCCTGTTCAGGGAGGGAGCACGACTGGAAATCATGTCGCGCGACGACATCTCCCATCGGCCGGAAGGAGTGCAGCTGGGTATGGCCCATTTTGCCGTCCGGCTTTCGTCGAGGGAAGCGGTCGACCGGTTTACCCAGTCGTTGGAATCCTTGGGCGTAGCGGTTGTGGGAAGGCCTCGCGTTACCGGCGACGGATGTTACGAGAGTTGCATCGCCGATCCGGATGGGAGCTGGTGTCGGATCCCTGATTCCCGGATGACGCAATGCTCCGAAATATTTGATAAAGATACCCATCCTTCAAAACCATGAAACGATTCACCTCCATCATGCCGGGTTTGCTGATTTCCTTGCTGGTGCTTACCGGCTGCAGCAAAAAGGTTGTTTCTCAGCCCTCTACCAATGAGTCAACACAGATCAAAGGAGCCGACATCAGTTGGCTGCCGCAGATGGAAGCTACCGGATACCGATTTTTCGATGATCAAGGCAAGGAAGCAGACTGCCTCACCCTACTCAAGGCCCGTGGCATCAATGCCGTTCGCCTGAGAGCCTTTGTCAATCCTTCCGAGGATCCATTCAGCGGACATTGCAGCACTTCCGAAACGGTGGCCATGGCGGTCCGGGCCAAGCAAGCCGGCATGCGTGTGATGATTGATTTTCATTACAGCGACAGTTGGGCGGATCCTTCCAAACAGGTCAAACCCAAAGCATGGGTGGGCCATGATTTTCAGACCTTACTGAAAGACCTTTACGATTACACCCAAGGTGTGATGGTCGCCCTGAAAGCCTCCGGCATCCGACCCGAATGGGTACAGGTAGGCAACGAAATCCCGGGAGGGATGGTCTATCCCGAAGGAAGCACCGACCATTGGCCCCAGCTGGTTCAGCTCATCAACAAGGGTTACGACGCCATCAAGGCGGTAAGTCCGGATTCCAAAGTCATCCTGCACCTCGATCAAGGCAACAACAACGAACGATCCCGATGGTGGTTCGACAACGCCATGGCAAATGGAGCCAAATACGATGTGATCGGATTGTCCTATTATCCCTATTGGCTCACCGGTAATCCGGACTATTCCCTCTCCATCAATGACCTGGGCAACAACCTGAATGACCTGGTGAGTCGGTATGGCAAAGAGGTCATGGTGGTCGAGGTTGGCGGAGAAGATACAAAGGTGCAAAACACCTTCGACATGCTTGTGGCTGTCAGGAAAAAGCTATGGGCCGTTCCAGACAACAAGGGTTTGGGTGTGTTTTACTGGGAACCCGAAGGGGCAAGAAGTTGGAGTCATTACGCGCTTAGTGCCTGGGGAGCAGACGGAAAGCCGACCCACGCCCTCGATGCCTTTCTGTCGACGATTCCCTGACCGGAAAAAATCCGGTCGAAAGATCCTTCCTGCACAAATGATGAAGCGGCGATCCCATGAAATCAACTCCCGCATTATCCCATGTCAGCCAACCGTTCCGTAGCTGGACTTGACCCGGCAGAAGCCATCAGCGCCAGACATTCCTGCACCAGATCATCTACCGATACCTTTCGGCTGATGTGGCCCATCAGGTGCTCGAGACCTTCCTTACGCAACATATCCCGGACAGATGCATGTGCATCCGCAATTTTCAAAACGATCCCTTCCCGTTTCAGCTCAAGATAAAATTTCCGGATCCAGTCTGCACCGGCAGCATCCAGGTAGGGGGAGGTACTAAAGTCCCAGATGACAAAACGAATCTTTCCCGACTCTTCCATCCTTTTTTCCGTCACCACATCCCGGATCCTGTCGATGTTGAAGTAGAGCACCGAAGCCTCTACCCGGAACAACATCAGACCCGGAATCCGCTCATTGTCAGGATGACGGCCTATATCGGTGTATCGCACGGTCCCCGGGATTCTGCCCAGGAAAGCAATGTGGGGATCCGATACGGCCATCAGTACCATCATAACGGAGACCACGGATGCCAGCACCACTCCTTGCAACATGCCCAGCATCAGTACGCCAAGAAATGCGATGACCGAAACGCCGAACTCGCTTTTGCTCAGTCGCCAAAGGTGTTTGAGTCCCTTTGGATCGACCAGCCGACTGATGGCAACCAGCAGGATGGCAGTCAAAACCACCAAGGGGAGATTCCTCAAAAAATGGGTCAGGTATAAAAGGCAAAAGCCAATGGTGACCGAGGCAAAAAGCAGCGATATGGGAGATTTGGCACCCGCACGCCTATTCACGAAGGATTGTGACAATCCGCCGCTCACCGGAAATCCGCCCACCACCGAGGTAGCCGCATTGGCTGCCGAAAGGGCCAAAAGTTCCTGACGGATATCGGCTTCGTATCCACTTCCCGGGGCAAGGGTCCTCACCGAGGAGGCCGTCTCGATAAAAGCCAGAAGAAAACAGGCAAAGGCAAGGGGAAGGATCTTGCTGATCTCTTCCAGCGTACCGGAAGGAGCAGACAACCGGGGAAGTCCGGAGGTGATGTCGCCCGTCAAAACCAGCCGTGGCATCCAACCCGGAGCATAAGAGACCAGCAGAAGCGAGGTGATGACCAACAGGATGGCAACCGGTCTTCCCGGCAGCAACCGCTGACCCGCGACCAGCAACCCGATCGCCAGAAGCCCGAAGAAAAATACGGGCCATTGAATCTGTGATGCCTCTCCGACCAGAAAGGAAAGCCGTTCAAAAAAATTACCACTTCCTCCCTTGACTCCAAAAAGCATGGGCAACTGGGTCATCCCGATGGTTAGGGCTGCACCCGCCTTAAATCCAAGCAGTACCGACTCACTGATGAAGCTAACCAATGTATTGAGTCGCAGAAAATAGGAAACCAGACTGATGGCGGCTACCATCATGGCCGTGAGGGAAGCCAGACGAATCCATTCCTGGGGATCGCCTCCGGCAAGGGCCATCAAAGAGGTGCCGATCATCAGGGAGATGGCCGAGGTAGGACCTACCGACAGCTGCATGCCCGTTCCGAAAAGCGCATAGCAGATCCCTCCCACCAAATATCCGTAGATACCGTATTGCAGGGGTAGTCCGGCCAACGAAGCATACGCCATGGAGACAGGAATGGCATAAGCTGCCAGGGTGACTCCCGAAAACAGATCCTTTTGCAAGAAAGTCAACCGGTAGGTCCGGTACCAGTTCAGGGGTGGAAAGAGCGTCTGGTTCATCATGCGATGGAATTTACGGATCGACGATTTGCACGCTAATCTTCCTGGAGCAGTTGTTCCCTGATCCGGCGCAAAACAGCGCGCTGCTCATCACTGACAACGGGGTAGGAAAGGTCCATCCCGGCCAGTGTTGAGACAATGGCGGCAGCCACCATGATCCGTGCGAACTTTTTGTCATCGGCCGGCAGCACATACCATGGAGCCGAAGGGGTTGCGGTAGACTGTATCGCCTCCTTATAAGCCGTCATGTAATCCTTCCAGAATGCACGTTCTTCAATATCGGCCTGACTGAACTTCCAATTCTTCTCTGGGTGTTCAATACGGTCCAGAAACCTCTTTTTTTGCTCTTTTTTGGAAAGGTGAAGGAAAATTTTGATGACGCGGATGCCATTGTTGCCCAGGTATTGCTCAAAGTTGGCAATGTCAGTCAGTCGCTCTTGCCATATCTTTTCATGGATCAACGCCCCTGGCAATTTCTCCGACTGCAGGATCTTGTCGTGAACCCGGACCACCAGCACCTCTTCATAATAGGACCGATTGAAGATGCCGATTCTCCCACGCTCTGGCAATCTTTTCATGCACCGCCAGAGAAAATCATGATCCAATTCTTCTGCTCCCGGCGTCTTGAAGGGTGTCACTTCGCAACCCTGGGGATTGACCCCCGACATCACATGCTTGATGGCACCATCCTTTCCTGCTGCATCCATGGCCTGAAAAATGACCAGCAGTCCCCATTTGTCTTGGGCATACATCATATCCTGCATGGAAGACATGGCCTCCACCCCCTCCTGGAGGACATCATCCATTTCATCCCCATCCCAGGGAAGGGTGTCCCGGTCAACATCGTGCGGAAAATCTTCCATCCGGAATGCTTTGCCATCCGTAACACGGTAAGACTGCACAAGCGACAGGGCATGGGCCATGCGATGACCCATTTCCGTAACATTCATCCCATTGTTGACCCTTTCAGGAGAACCGGATCCACTACCCAAAAGATTGTCTGACATAACATGCATATTTATCGGTGAAAACCGTTGAATGAAAGCCTTTCGCAAAAGGAGTGCTCCCTGGTAACCAAAGATACAACAAAATGAAGCTTTTGGATCGGCCATCTGTGATGAATCATGGTCTCCCCGAAACGCTTGCCCAACGAAAATCTTATCTTTGTGTCCATCTGCTCCGGAATTGTACTTTCGGGCAGATGCTTAAACCCATCCTATCCTGACGGGAACGCATGAACCGAGTGCAAAGCAAATGGCTGCTGATCTTCCTTCCCCTTCTCTGGTGGTTACCATCCGCAGAGAAGGGTGATGAATGGCTTTTTGCAGCAGGCATCCCATCGCAAAACGAAATTCCAGTCCGGCAATACCTTACCGATGCCGAATCCTACAGCTACTCACCCGAAAATCTGAATGACAGGGACTCTGTCATCATCCCACTCAAGCGGGCCGGTCGGCTGTTCCTGATTGAGGCAAAGGCTGAAGGAGAGTCGGGAAATCTGGTCTTTGACACGGGAGCAAGTGGATTGGTCTTCAACAGCACCTATTTTCGCAACAGGGTAAAAAATAGCGGAAGCACCGCCAATGGGGCCACCGGCAACCTGGGTGGCGTGGAAAAAGTCACCATCGGAAATCTTGGGTTTGCAGGACTCAGTTTTGACAAACTGCAGGCAGATCTTGTTCCGCTGGGTCACATTGAGAACCGGAGAGGTGTTAGAATCCTGGGACTGATCGGTTTCAACCTCTTGAAAGATTTTGAAATTGTACTGGATGCCAGCCAGAATCAGCTCAAACTCTACCGGTTGAAACCCAATGGTGAACGGGTTAACCGGGAAAGTCCTGCTTTCCATTCGGACCATGTCCAAAAAATGATTTGTCGAAACAACATACTTTTCCTCAACGGAACCATCGGCAACAAACATCTGACCTTCTGCTTTGACACGGGAGCCGAAACAAATGTCATAAACAGTTACCTGAGCAGAAACGTACTGAGCACGATCACCCTTTCACGCCGTTCAATCCTCAAAGGTGCGGGACAGTCCACCTCCGAGGTTCTCTATGGACGAATGAATGATTTTTCAATCGGCAACACCCGGATCGAAGGGATGGAGACCATTCTATCCAGCCTGGATGCCTTGAGTGAGGCCTATGGAACACACATCGATGGCATGTTGGGTTTCAACTTCATTGAAAAGGGAGTGCTGTGCATAAATTTCAAGAAAGAGGAGTTTGGAATACAATTCAGGAAAGGAGAGGCGCTATGAAGAGAATCAACCTTTTGTTCCTCCTGCTGTTTTGCTGTGGAAGTCTGCTCAAAGCAGCAACCCAGTTCGATCCGGAAGGCGTATGCCGTCTGGAAAATGGGAAGCTCATCTTTGTCCTCAATCCCCATTGGACGTCAGGACAACAGAGAGAGATTGCCGACCGGTACGATCTTGACACGCTCCTGCTGAAGAAATTGCTTAACAGCGGATCGCCCCTTCCATCCAAATCGGGAGAATGGAGTGTGCGATACCTCAAAAATGGTCAGATAGAAATTTCAAAGTCTTTCGGAAAAGAGAACGCATCATGGAATCCCAAGTCGGACCAACTGCCTCTGTTGCTCGACAAATGGATGAATTTCAAAGGAGCCGTCCAAACAGAGGAGGCTGATTGGGGGGTGAACAACTTCAAAATCGGATACACCTTTCAATATGGCAAGGATGCATGGATCTTCCTGCCAGGATATAAGCTGGCCAACAAAGTATTCATCTCCGGAAGTTTCAACGAGTGGAGCACCACACAGCATCCCATGCAGCGGAATGACAGCGGCTGGAGCATCCACTTGCCCCTCGCTCCCGGCAAGTACCGTTACAAATTCATCGTTGACGGCAGTTGGATGCCCGATCCCTCCAACAACCTGAAGGAACGGGATGGAGCTGGCGGCTACAATTCCGTACTCTACTGCCCAAATTACCTCTTCTCCTTGAAAGGCAACCTGCAAGCCAGGGAGGTGGTGTTGACCGGCGATTTTTTTCGTTGGAACCCCAAAGGAATCCGGATGGAGAAACGGGAAGAGGGATGGTTCCTTCCAGCCTATCTGAAAGATGGCTATTACCTCTACAAATTCATTGCCGATGGTCAGTGGATGACCGATCCCGCAAATCCGGAGGTAAGACCCGATGGCTCCGGGCACCAGAATTCGCTCCTTGCCATCGGAACGCCCTATCTCTTCCGGTTGAATGGTGTTCAGGAGGTGGCCATCGTCTACCTTGCCGGTAGCTTCAACAATTGGAAACCCTTTGATATCCGGATGAAAAGGGTGACAGGAGGCTGGGAAACCTCCTATATCCTGCCACCGGGCAACTACGAATACAAATTCATTGCAGAGAAAAAATGGATGACCGATCCGGAAAATCCGTTTACGCTTGGGAAAGAGCCCTACGAAAACTCCTTCCTGGCGTTGAAAGCCAATCATCTGTTTGAACTGAAGGGATACGACCAAGCTGCCAATGTCATTTTATCAGGAAGCTTCAACGGCTGGAGCAAGGATCAGTACCGCATGAAGAAGGTGGGGGGTCGGTGGATTTTCCCCTTGTACCTCCGACCGGGCAAATACACCTATAAGTTCATCGTCGATGGGAAATGGATCACCGATCCCGACAATACCCTCTATGAGCCCAATGAGGCAGGTACCGACAACTCCATCCTCTGGATCAATCCCTGAGGGTCCAAGGGTAGGTCAACGGCACAGGATCCGCTACGACCGGATCAATGATGGGATTTTCTTTTGAGGATTCCACCCGATGCCTCCTTGATGGTACTGGCGAAAACAAAGGCTTTCGGATCCACTTGAAACACCAGATTCTTTAACTTTCGGAGTTCGAGCCGTGTGATGACGGTAAAGATGATGTCGCAATCGGCACTCACCTCGAACTGACCGGGTAAAAATCCTCTCTGGCCCTTGTAAACCGTGATGCCCCGACCAAGGTTGTTGACCAATTGATATTTGATCACTTCGCTCTTCCCGGAGATGATGGTAACACCCGTAAAAGCCTGCAGCCCTTCCACCACATAATCGATGCATCGGGTGGCAGAAAAATAGGTAAGTACCGAATAGAGCGCCGTTTCCATCCCAAACTTAAAGGCAGCCACACTAAAAATGAGAACATTGATCCCCAGGATGATTTCGGTGATGGTGAAGGAGGTCCGTTTCAGCGTGTAGAGGGCCAGCACTTCAATGCCGTCCAGAGCTGCCCCGGCACGCATGGTAAGTCCGATACCGATCCCCAGAAAAACTCCTCCAAAAATCGAAATCAGCAATTTGTCGGAGGTGATGGCCACATCCGGCAACAGTAGCAAAACGATCCCCAGCAGCAGTACGCTGATAAGGGTTCGCAAGGCAAAACGAAACCCTACGGAAAAATGGCTGACGATGATAAAAGGAAGGTTGAGCATCAGAACAACGACCGCCAGGTTGAAATGATAGAGCTCATGAACCAAGAGGGAGATCCCCGTGACACCTCCGTCAAAGAAGAGGTTGGGCACCAGGAAACATTTCAGGGCATAACCGGCAAGGGTTGCGCCAGCCACCATGAGCAATCCGTCCTGTGCCAATTCCTTCCAGCCCGACTTTTGCGCCTGGCGAAAGGAACCCGAAGCACTCTTCTGCAGCCGTTGGAGGTTTCGTTGCTTCTGCGGATCGCGTTCACGCATCGCCGTTTCAGTAAAATAACGGTGTTGGTTGAGGAATTCAATCTGTTTCACCAGCCATTCCTGCCTCGAGAGGAGATTGCCCAGATGGGTCAGCTCCTGGTAAAGATTTTCAGCATACAGGTCATATTGATCGGTCCCCAGATAATATAGGTCGGCATCACACAGGATCTTCCCCAGCGGATCGGCCGTTTGGTGTGGAATCCGCGTGGCCAGGATGATGCTGCAGACCCGTTCCGTCTGTTCCGCATCGTATCCCAATTCCGGCAACTGTTTTCTCGCCATCTCACAGGAGATTGCCTCGTGACCTTCGGACTGAACCAGATAACCGGCGTCATGGTAGAGGGCAGCCGTGCACAGCAGTGTCAAATCATCCCCTTCTACCTTTTCGGCTCGGGCAATGCGGATCGAGGCCTCAATCACCTGCTTTGTGTGATCTGCCTTGTGATAGGTAAGATGGGAAGGAAGTCCGGCGGTCAGCGCTTCCATCAACAGCTGATAGGCTTTGTCGTATTGCATGAAAATCTGGGATTGAAAACTAATTGATTACTTCGTACAGGGTCACCTCTTCGCTTTTGTTCTTCAGGTTGGCCTGACCCAGTTTCCGGCAGTTGAAGGATTGGCCCACGCACTGATAGACATTCTCCGAGATGATGATCTGTCCCACACCAGCGGCCTTCTGAAGTCGCTGGGCTGTATTGACCGAATCTCCGATCACCGTATAATCCAGACGTTTCAGGGTAGCCGAACCGATGTTGCCCGAGATCATCTCGCCACAGTTGATCCCAACCGAAACCCTTGGAAAAAAGTCCGGATTGTCCTTCATCTCCTCGATCTTGTTACGGATCGCCAGACAAGCCTCGATCGCCCGGTCGGGATGATAATCACCTTTGAAAACGGCCATCACGCAATCCCCAATGAATTTGTCGATGATTCCTCCCTGGGCAATGATTTCGTTGGCCATCAAATCGAAATAACGGTTGAGCATGGCCACCACCTTTTCCGGCGGTTCTTTCTCGCTGATGGAGGTAAAACTGCAAATGTCGATGAACGCGACCGTCGCCTGGATGGTCTCGCTGGCCATGATGCTGGTTTCATATTCCCGTCCACCCATAAAACTCAACACATGCTCATCCACATACATTTTGAGGATGTTGTTTTCCCTCACCGCCTGAAGCGTCTCACGGATCAACTTAACCTGCCGAATGGTTTTCTCCATCGTCAGTTCCAGGTCTTCAAAATTGACCGGCTTGGTAACAAAATCGAAGGCTCCGCGGTTCATGGCCTTCCGGATGTTTTCCATGTCACCGTAAGCAGAGACGATGACCGTCTTCAGCAAAGGATTGAGCTCGTTCAACCGCGACAGCAAGGTCAATCCATCCATTTCGGGCATGTTGATGTCGCTCAGGACGATCTCTACTTCCGGAAATTCTTCCAGCTTTTGCAAGGCATCTTTCCCGTTGATGGCAAAGACGAAATCGTAATGCTGTTCTCTAATTTTTTTCCTGAATTTCTGTCGGATGAGAATTTCAAAATCGGTCTCATCATCGACAATCAGTATCTTTATCATAGGATCAAGGCATTTAATTTCAACTTCAAGGATCCAAAATCCAAAGGCTTGGTCAAAAAGTCGTTGGCCCCATTCTCCATCGCCATGTGGTAATTGTATGCATCTCCGTAAGCCGTAATCATCATGACCACCGGTGGCGGCGTAGCGTACTTTTCCCGGATGTTGTGAAGCAGCTCCAGTCCGCTCATCCCCGGCATGTTGATGTCTGAGAGAATGAGTACGGCCTCGTTTTCGCCACTGTTGATGTAATCCATCGCCTCTTCTCCGGAAAAAGCAAAGACAAAGTCCATCTCCCCTTTTCGTATCTCTTTTCTGAAATGTTGTTCGAACAGCGACCGGATGTCCTGTTCATCATCTACAACCAGTATCTTCATCATATGCTTAGGCTTTGGTTGGGGTTTCGATGGGTAGCAAGATGGTAAAAACCGATCCGCGACCCTCTTCCGTCTCTACTTTCAATTCACCACCATGCCCCTGTGTGACAATCTCGTAACACATCGACAATCCCAGACCCGTACCTTTTCCGGCAGGTTTGGTGGTAAAGAAGGGTTGAAAAATCTTATCCAGGATTTTGCTTGGGATGCCGTCGCCATTGTCAGACACGGTGATCAAAAGAGAAGCCTCCCGCTTCTCTGTCTTCACCACTACTTCGGGCTCATAACCAGCTCCTTCCCGCTTCTTCTTCTCAGAAACAACGTAAAAGGCGTTGGTCAGTAAATTGAGGATGACCCGTCCCAAATCCTGGGGAACGACATTTACCTTGCCGATCGCGGGATCTAACTCTGTCCGGTAGGCCGAGTTGAAGGATTTGTCCTTTGCCCGCAGACCATGATACGCCAGCCGCAGATATTCATCAGCCAGGGCGTTGATATCCGTGGGCTCTTTCTGACCGGATCCGGCGCGTGAATGGAGCAACATCCCTTTCACGATGCTGTCTGCACGCTTGCCATGGTGGTTGATCTTTTCCAGATTGCTTTTCAGGTCGGTGATGATCCCCCTCACCTCTTCGACATTCCCCTGCTCCATCTCCTCCTCCATCTCGACAAGCAACTCGTTGCTGACTTCAGAGAAGTTGTTGACAAAGTTGAGCGGATTCTGAATCTCATGGGCAATACCCGCCGTCAATTCTCCGAGTGAAGCCATTTTTTCGGATTGTATCAGTTGTGACTGGGTGTTTTTCAGCTCAGACAACGTCTCTTCCAACTCTTCCTTTTGACGTGTTAGTTCGGCAGTACGTTCCGCTACCAGTCCCTCCAGTTCGACCTTGCGGATGGCTATGGCCCGGTTGATCTCATCCTCGCGAAGTCGTTTGATCCGCTCCTTCTCCGCGATTTTGTCCTGCCTGTTCATGCTGAAAAGCATCGCAACCCACCAGATGATGGCGATGCTCTCTCCACTTTTGAAATAGGATTCGTAGGCATTGTAGAAATCTGGCAGCAGTCCTTCCGAAAAAGTCGAAACGAAACTGACGACCGCATAGGGAACAAAAGCCAGAAGGAACATCCGCATGGTGCGAAACTCCTTCTCCTGTTGCGACATGACCAAAAGGAAACCCAGATACAGAATCCATATCCAGGGCATTATTCCATTGTCTTTGACCACAATGTCAGTTACCAACAGAAAAAGTGAAACAAAAAAGGTGTTCCGGTAAAATTTCTCCCAGTGCGGAAGTTTTCTGCTTTTCGACTGCTTACGCAACCGATCGGAAAGGGAGAGGGTAATCAGGAAAGGTGCAATGGACAGAGACATGCTTTAGCGGATAAGGTTAACACTTCTGGAGATGGGACCTCATTGCTTTCCGGCAGCCCATGGAAAAACGGATGGAACCCTTCCACCAGAAAGGTTAAAATTACAAAACAATTCCCAACAACCACCCACCTCTCACACAGATAAAGAAGAACCGGAAACAAGGTGTTAAATTATCCTATAATTTTTGGTTGGGATGGAGTTTGTGAGCCATGTGCTGAATTAAAACAAAAATTTTCCCTATCTTCGTATCAACAAGAGGATAACTTGGGGTCAAAACCAAACACCTTAACCTAAAACCTCCGGGAAATACTGTTTTTACTGCTGATATCCTTCCCTGACAGGATATGATCGTAGTTTGTGATCCATCATGATTTGCTGCATTGGCCATTGTAAAACCAATTGTGGTTTCTGATCTTTTGGATTTAACTGAAGTAAAGACAATGGGTAACCCTACAGCAGAATTGGAAGTCAGAATTGCTGACCTAGAACGTGAAAATGAGGCTTTGCGTCTCAGATTGGGATCAGCAACAGGATTATCGGCAGATCAGGACAGATCCGTCCTCGACCATTCTCCGGATGGTTATGCCTTGTGCAAAATCATCCGAAAAGAGGGCATTCCGGATGATCTGTCGGTCCTATTTGCCAACAAGTCTTTACAGGATCTGTTTGAGGGAGAGGAGTTGTACCACCATCTCTTTTCAACGCTCTTCCACTCGGATACAGCAGACAATCAGCCCAAGCTTGCCGTCCTCCTTTCCTCCAATGAATCCGGCATACCCTTCAAATTTGAGTGTTGCAGCAATGGAGCGGACCACTGGTTCTCAGCAACAGCCTTCCCATCGGGAGATGACCAGGTGGCCATTGTGATGGAGTCGATCACCGCGCGAAAGAAATTGGAAGAACAATTGATCCGGAATGAACTCACCTTCAGGAACATGTTCGACAGTGCCGGAATTGCCATTGGCATAACGGATGACCACAGCAAATGGATTTTTGTCAATGACCAATTTACCCAAATGCTCGGATACAGCCGGGAGGAGTTGCTGGAAAAGACAATTCCTGAGACGGATAATCCGGCGGATAAGGAAGAGACCGCCCGATTGCTTGAGATCCTGCGCAGCGGTGAGCAGACTGAGATTTGCCTGGAAAAGAGTATTCCCAAGAAAAACGGTTCTTTGATCTATCTGGACCTGACCATCACTGCCATGCGGGAAGATAACCGGTTTTTGGGATTGATCATTGCCGGCAAGGACATCACGAAAAGAATCACTGTCGAAAAGGAGTTGAAGGAGAGAGATCAACAGCTGGAACTGATCTTCGATATTTTGGATGTTGGCATCACCATTTCGGATAACAAGGGAAAGGTCATCAATTGCAACAAGGCAGCGGAGAAGATCCTGGGACTGCACCCACTCATTGGACTCTCCATGAAGATGGATGGCGAAAGAGGCCATTATCTGCATCCAGACATGACACGAATGCATCCCAATGAATTTGCCTGTGTCCGATCTCTGGAAGAAAACAAACCCGTAAAAAATGTGGAACTGGGGATCGTAAAAGGGGAAGATGATGTCGTCTGGATCGTTGCCGACGCGACGCCGGTAAGCATCGGGGAATTCGCCGTCGTCACCACATTCTTCGACATTACCCGGCAAAAGATTGCATCACGAGCCCTGGCGGAGAGCGAAGCCAACCTCCGGGCCATCATGGAATCGACCGACGAGATGATTGCCCTTTTGGATAACCAGGGCAGGATACTCGACATGAACGGATCCTTTTACCGACATTTCGGCATCAACAAGGAGGACATGATCGGGGAGGTCATCTTCAATTTTCTTTCCATGGAACTTGACCCTGACCTGATGGAAAGATGCCGAAAGACCCTCAACCTGGGTCGTCCCTTTTTTGGAGAAGACCACAGCAGGGGCCGATGGATGGAATACACACTCAATCCCGTAATCCTTCAAGGGAACATCACCAACAATGTGGCCCTCTTTGTAAAGGATGTCACCGACAGGCGACAAGCCGTAGATGAGATCAATGCCATCGCCCTCCGTTACCAAAACCTGCTTCGTGCGGCAAGTGACGGAATCCATGTACTTCTGCCGGATGGTTCGATCACAGAAGCCAGTCACTCCTTTTGCCACATGCTGGGGTATACCCGTGAAGAATTGATCGGGATGAACATCTCTCAGATTGACTTCGTGCGTACCCAGGAAGAGATGACCAGAACTTTGGCTGAATCCTTGGAACATTCCGTTCTCTTCACCTCCCGACACCGGAAGAAAAATGGGGAGATCATCGATGTGGAGGTAGGGGTGAAAGCCGTCCAGATCAAAGAGCAGATGTACCATTACGCCTCTTCCCGGGACATAACTTCGCGATTGATCGCTGAGGGAAAATTGAAAAGAAATGAATTGAAGCTGAAAGAGTTGAATGCCACCAAGGACAAATTCTTTTCCATCATTGCCCATGACCTGAAGAGCCCATTCAATGCCATTGTCGGTTTCAGCAATCTTTTGGTGGAACAGATCAAGGATAAAGACTATGAAGGCATCGCAGATTATGCGGCCATTATCCTCCAAACGGCGAACAAATCAATGGATTTGCTGATGAATCTTCTGGAGTGGTCGCGATCCCAAACGGGTCAATTGAAATATAGACCCGAATATTTTAATCTAACAGCCCTGATTCATGAAATTGTCAACCTGTTCCAGGACATAGCGCGGCAGAAATCCATTCTCCTTTCGGTCGAAATCCACGGAAACTACATTGCTTTTGCCGATCACTCCATGATCAGTACCATCATGCGCAACCTGCTTTCCAATGCAGTGAAATTTTCGCACCTGGGTGGATCGATCCATGTCTCTTTGCTACAGACGACGGAAGAACAGGTTGTACAGATCAAGGATCAGGGAGTGGGCATTGATGCGGAAAATATTGACAAACTGTTTCGGATTGATGAGAGTTTTGTCACCCAGGGAACACAGCATGAATCCGGTTCAGGATTGGGACTCATCCTGTGCAAGGATTTTCTCGAAAAACACAACGGAAAGATTTGGGCAATCAGTGAAAAGGGTGTGGGCAGTACCTTTTCCTTTGCCATTCCACTCATCAAGGAAGATCTGGTGAAGGCTGAAATGGCGTGAGATCAGGTGATTTCATTCGGAAGGGTGAAGGCAAAACAGGATCCGATCCCTTGTTGGCTCTCTACCCTGATGGTTCCGCCATGCTTCGAGATGAAGTCTTTGCAGAGGATCAGTCCAAGACCGGAACCTGGCTCCTTGTTGGTTCCCGGTCTTATAAAACTCTCATCAATCCGGAACAACTTCCCGATATCCGATGGATCCATCCCAATCCCATTGTCACAAACAGCGACCTCAACCTGTTGATCTGACACCCACACCTTCACCTCAACTGCTCCTCCAGGTCTGGTAAACTTCAATGCATTGGAAATCAAATTCCGAAGCACTGTAGCGATCATGGATTTGTCTGCAAAGACGATCAGATTCGACGGTGTATGGATTTTCAAGGCAATGGTTTTGATTTGGGCCGCTCCCGAAAGGATGGCCACCGTCTCGTAGATCTGTCCCGGAAGATCATAATATTCGG
>JAJTBP010000370.1 GCA_021286825.1 Marinilabiliales bacterium
TTTGGACAGCTATCTTGTTGAGATAACCCGCGACATTTTGGGATTCAAGGATGAAAATGGCGATCCGCTTGTCGAAAAAATATTGGATACCGCCGGACAAAAAGGGACCGGTAAATGGACCGGAGTAGCAGCGCTGGATCTTGGTATTCCGCTGACACTGATCGGAGAATCGGTTTTTGCCAGATGCCTTTCTTCCCAAAAGGATCTTCGCACCAAGGCATCCAAGGTGTTGCACGGGCCTGAAAAGAAATTTACCGGTGACAGGAAGCAATTTCTGAATGATCTGAAGGATGCCCTTTACGGAGCAAAGATCATCTCGTATGCACAGGGTTATGACCTGATGGGTGAAGCAGCCAAGGAATTCAAATGGAATCTCAACAATGGCGGGATTGCTTTGATGTGGCGTGGTGGTTGCATCATCCGTTCTGTCTTCCTGGGTAAGATCAAGGATGCCTTCGATAAAAATCCCAACCTCGAACATCTTTTGCTTGATGAATTCTTCGCTGAAAAGATTGAAAATGCACAGGCCGGATGGCGCAGGGTAGTTGCTGCTTCGATTTCGAATGGGATCCCGGTTCCATGTCTGGGCACGGCTCTTTCCTATTTCGACGGTTTCAGAAGCGAACGGTTGCCAGCAAATTTGTTGCAGGCGCAGCGTGACTATTTCGGCGCGCATACGTATGAAAGACTGGACAAGCCACGTGGAGCATTTTTCCATCCAAACTGGACCGGCAGGGGAGGGGAGACCGCTTCATCGACCTATACAGTTTGATCTGAAAGTTAAAAAATGGCCTGCGGGCCATTTTTTATTTCTGCCTCAAAAGCCTAATTTTGTGGCCTGTTTGAAGGGAACGGTCGCTTTCCATGTTTCCATGGAAAACGATTCCTTTTGAATCAGCGTTGCTTGATGAATTATTAAATGATTTAAATACCATGAAAAAAGAAGTTAAACCCACCCTCCTGATGATTTTGGATGGATGGGGTATCGGCGATCACAGCGCCTCCGACGTCATCTATTCGACACCCACCCCTTTTATTGATTCCCTGTGGAATTCCTATCCCCATGCACAGTTGCTGACTTCAGGGGAGGATGTTGGTCTGCCGGACGGTCAAATGGGCAATTCGGAAGTAGGGCATCTTAACATCGGTGCAGGAAGAATCCTTTATCAGGATCTGGTGAAGATCAACAAGACCATCCGCGAAAACAAACTCAAAGACAATCCGCAGGTGGTGAAAGCATTTGCTTCGGCAAAAGAACGCAACAAACAGGTTCATCTGATCGGATTAATTGGCCCGGGTGGGGTTCATGCCTTGAGTGACCACATGGTTGCTTTGGCAAAGATTGCCACCGATATGGGCCTGGAGAAGATATTTGTTCACGGGTTGACGGACGGACGTGATACCGATCCGCGTTCTGCATATGGTTTTGTTGAGGAAGATCTCAAGAAGTTGGTTGGGACCCGCGCTAAGTTTGCCACACTCGTGGGACGCTACTATGGAATGGACCGTGACAACAACTGGAATCGGGTCAAATTGGCCTATGATATGCTGACAAAAGCTGTTGGAGAAAAAAGCCAGGATATCCTTGCTTCCATTCAGAAGTCTTACGATGAGGGCGTCACGGACGAATTTATCAAGCCGGTGGTTTTAACGGATGAGCAGGACCAACCACTTGCCACGATTCAGGAAGGGGATGTCGTGATTTGTTTCAATTACCGGACCGACAGGCTACGGGAAATGACCATCGCCTTCACCCAGGAGAATCATCCGGAGCAGGAGATGTTCACCATACCATTGGAATGGTACACGATGACCAATTATAAGTCCTCCTTTAAAAACGTCCATGTCATTTTTGACAAGGAGAATGTGAACAATACGCTGGGAGAAGTGGTTTCAGCTGCTGGTTTGAAGCAAATACGCATTGCTGAAACCGAAAAATATGCCCATGTGACCTTTTTCTTCTCCGGCGGAAGGGAAAATGAATTTCAGGGGGAAAGAAGGATCCTCATTCCTTCTCCCAAAGTAGCGACCTACGACCTCCAACCTGAGATGTCGGCCTTCCTGGTAAAAGATGCCATTGTTGCCGAATTGAAGAACAAGAGTGCCGATTTTGTTTGTCTCAACTTCGCCAATGGCGATATGGTTGGTCATACGGGCGTTTACACGGCCATTGAGGCTGCCGTAAAGGCCATCGACCAATGCGTTCGCGAAGTGGTTGAAACGGCAAGGTCAAATGGTTACGATGTGTTGATCATCGCGGATCATGGAAATGCAGATTTCGCAGTAAATGAGGATGGCAGTGCCAATACGGCCCACTCCCTGAATCCTGTTCCGTGCATCTGGGTCACAGATCAGAAGGAACGAACCATACGTAATGGTATTCTGGCCGATGTGGCCCCCACCATTCTGACCATTATGGGACTCGACATTCCCGCTGAGATGACCGGAAAAGTGCTGATATGATTGAATTGGGTAGAACCATCCTCAGCATGGATGTGCTGGAGGCAAGATTCTGTTGTGATCTGGAGAAATGCAAGGGAGCATGCTGTATCGAAGGAGACAGTGGTGCCCCGATAACTGCCGAAGAGGCGATCCTGATCGAAGAACTTTATCCTCAGTTTGAAGAGTATCTGCCCGAATTGAACCGTAGGGAGATTGCCCGACAGGGATTTTCGGTTGTGGACAAGGATGGGGATTTGGTTACACCGATTGTTGGCAACAATGAGTGTGTTTATACCTATGTGGATGATGCAGGCATCACCCTTTGTGCCATTGAAAAGGCCTTCAATGAAAAGCAGACGGGATTCAGAAAACCGGTC
>JAJTBP010000371.1 GCA_021286825.1 Marinilabiliales bacterium
CATTTGGATTCAAACACCCTATTCTTGTAAGATGAACATTTTCAGAACGGTTGGCACACGACTCAGGACCTTTGAGTTCTCACGGATTCCAGAAAGGAACAGGGTTTTGCTGTTGAGTTTCCTCGTAGGTCTGTTCAGCGGATTTGCGGCCATACTGTTGAAAAACATCATTCATATTTCCAGTCGCTTTCTGACAGAGGATGTCAACCAGTTGCAGGAGAATTACCGCTACTTTCTCTATCCCGGCATCGGGATTCTGCTTACCTATTTGTACGTCCGGTTTATCGTAAAGGATGACATCAGCCATGGGGTAACCAAAGTTTTGGAATCCATCTCCAGGAAAAAGGGGTATCTCCGTGCCCACAACATGTTCACTTCCATCATCTCCAGTACCATCACCATCGGCTTTGGCGGTTCGGTAGGAGCGGAAGCGCCGGTCGTACTGACGGGTTCTGCCATCGGTTCCAACATTGCCAGAACTTTTCATCTCAATTACCGGACGATGACCGTCTTGATCGGCTGTGGTGCCGCCGGAGCCATTTCAGGGATTTTCAAGGCTCCGTTGGCCGGTATGTTGTTTGCCATTGAGGTATTGATGCTGGATCTCACCATGACATCGCTTCTTCCGTTGATGATCTCCGCTTCCACGGCTGCCTCACTAGCCTATTTTCTGATGGGATCGGGGTATGAGTTGAATTTTCAGATCGACAAAGCCTTCCGTGTGACAAACATCCATTGGTACATTCTGTTGGGGATTTTCTGCGGCCTCTTTTCGATCCTATTCATCCGCGGCAACATCTTTGTCGAAAGCCATTTCAAAAAAATTAAAAGTCCGCTACTGCGGATCGCCCTCGGCGGCTTGTCATTGGGGGGTATGATCTTCCTTTTTCCAGCCTTGTGGGGTGAGGGTTATGTGACCATCAATCAGATTGTCAACGACTTGGGACACCATATCGTCAACAACTCGCTCTTTTTTGATTTCAGGGATGACAAGCTGATGCTCATTGTGTTGGTCTTCGCCATCATGTTGGTCAAGATCGTGGCCACGGCCACCACAAACGGAGCCGGAGGTAGCGGAGGTATCTTTGCACCCACCCTGTTTCTGGGAAGTCTCGCGGGATTCTTGATTTCGCTTGTATTGAATTACAATGGGGAGATGGTTCCGGCCAAGAATTTTGCGCTGGCCGGGATGGCCGGGATGATGGCAGCCGTGATGCATTCTCCCATGACCGCCATCTTCCTGATTGCTGAGATTACCGGCGGCTTTGGGCTGCTGGTTCCCTTGATGATCACTTCCGCCGTAGCCTATCTGACTTCCATTCCCATTGAGCCTCACTCGCTGTATCACAAGCGTTTGGCTATCAAAGGAGATTTGATCACCCACAACAAGGACAAGGCCGTGCTGACTTTGCTCAGGCTACACAATGTCATTGAAAAGGATTTACAGACGGTCAAACCCGAAGATACCCTAGGAGATCTGGTGAAAGTCATCGCCAAATCCAAGCGCAATGTCTTTCCGGTGGTTGACGAACAGAATCAATACAAAGGGGTGGTGTTGCTCGACGATGTGCGGGAAATCATGTTCAACAAAAGCAAATATCCAACCAAACGGATTTCAGAGCTGATGACCTTCACCTCTGAAGTCATCTTCCATGATGACAAGATGGATGAAGTGATGCGAAAGTTTACCGATAGCGGGGCCTGGAACCTTCCTGTCGTTCAAAATGGAAAGTATGTCGGCTTTATTTCCAAATCCAGAATTTTCAATGCCTATCGCGAATTGCTGGTAAATTTTACGGAAGAGTGAGGTGCAATGAACCTGATAAAAGGTGCCAAAACCTTTCTCGTTCCTAATGAAATCCTTACCTTTGTGCCTTAACCAAAATTCTCCTTCACATGCAAAGAGACAGCCGGATTTTTGAGATCATTGCTAAGGAACAGGCTCGCCAACTTCATGGCATTGAGCTGATTGCATCAGAAAATTTTGTATCGCAGCAGGTAATGGATGCCATGGGCTCCTGCCTGACCAACAAATATGCAGAAGGTTATCCAGGACATCGCTACTATGGTGGATGTCAGTTTGTTGACGAAGCAGAGCAACTGGCCATTGACCGGATCAAGGAACTCTTCGGAGCAGAATATGCCAACGTACAACCGCATTCCGGTGCACAGGCCAACATGGCTGTGTTGATGACTGTTCTTCAGCCCGGGGATACATTCATGGGACTGGATCTTTCGCACGGTGGTCACCTCTCACATGGTTCACCGGTGAACTCTTCTGGCTTGCTTTACCATCCCATCTCCTATGGTGTGGAAGAGGCAACAGGCAGAGTCGATTATGAAATGATGGAGAAAGTAGCCCTTGAGAATCGCCCGAAACTGATCATTGCAGGTGCCTCAGCCTATTCCCGTGAATGGGATTACGCCCGCATTCGCCGGGTAGCGGATCAGATTGGCGCCATCTTCATGGTAGACATGGCCCATCCGGCCGGATTGATTGCTGCGGGTTTGCTTGAGAATCCACTGAAGCATGCCCACATCGTAACCTCCACCACACACAAGACCCTACGCGGACCAAGGGGTGGCATCATCCTGTTGGGCAAGGACTTTGAGAATCCATGGGGATTGGCCACCAAGAAAGGCGAAATCAAACTGATGAGCAGTCTTCTGGATTCAGCCATCTTCCCAGGCATTCAGGGCGGACCACTGGAACATGTCATCGCCGCCAAGGCTGTGGCTTTTGGTGAAGCCCTGCAACCGGAATACAAAGTCTACCAGCAACAGGTGCAAAAAAATGCCGGA
>JAJTBP010000372.1 GCA_021286825.1 Marinilabiliales bacterium
CCTTGAATCGTTTTGGTGTTGCTGGCCCTAAAGAATGGGGTAAACATGTGTTTCTGATCCTCTTGAGGAATCCCAATCCCATTGTCTTTGACAGAAATGACAATTTCATGATCTGTCTTTTCCAGAAGTATCTCTATCCGGGGATTTTCCGGCGCATATTTCAGTGCATTTGAAACGAGATTGGTTAGCACTTGCTGCATCAGAAGCTTATCGACCATGCATAGGAGTTGATTGAACGATGTCTGGAAGGTGATGATATTTCTGTCTTCCACTATTGCAGCAAAACTATTGATTACATGATCACAGAGTCCTTTCAAATCGACTTCTGTGGGTCCGAATGAAATCTTACCATCTTTGATTTTGCTAAGCTGCAGCACGTTGTTGACAATTTCCGATAATTGCATGACATGGTCCTTGATCATACCCAATTTCTCCAGTACATCTGCCGGATTGATCTTGTCATAGTGTTTCAGTAGAATTTCACTTAGCATGAGGATGGAAGCCAGGGGTGTTCTGAACTCATGAGAAGCCGTTGAAACAAATCTCGATTTCAGATCATTCAATTCTTTCTCACGTTCGACCGTCTTCTGAAGCTGCTCCTCAAACTGCTTTCGCTGTGAAATATCAGTATGGACACCAATTATCCGATGTGCATTTCCCGCCATATCCCGCTCGACAACCTTTGCCCTGTCCAATATCCATTTATAGGTTCCATCCTTACAAAGTATCCGGTGTTCGTTGGCGTAAATGGGTGCATCACCAAATGCGTGATCGATCAACTCCTCTACACATCTTTTCAAATCATCCGGATGTGTTCTGCTGGTCCATTCATACATGTTGTTCTGAATTTCATCCTCTGAATAACCCAACATCGTTTTCCAGGTGGTTGAATAGTAAACATCAAAGGTGTCAAGATTTAAATCCCATAAACCATCACCGGCTCCTTCCAGAGCAAACTGCCATCTCGATTCACTTCTCCTGAGTTTCTCAGCTGCTTTGATTCTTTCCGAAATGTCTCTCGAAATGGCATACACGACCTCTTTATCATCCCATTTTCCAATGATCACCTTCGTTTCGACAGGAATTTCAGAGAGATCCTTCGTCACAAGAGGAATGGAATAGATATCCACAAGTCCGTCGATTGCATCCTGTAAGGTTTGGTTCGAAAGATCGGCCTCTCCCCTGGCATGCAAGTCGAAGATCGTTTTCATTTTTAGCTCATCCCCGGTATACCCCAATCTCTTTTCAACGATTGGGTTGGTATTGATGATTTGGCCATTGCGGTCCAGCACAAACATGAAGTCGTTGATTGTGTGGAACAACAAATTAAAATTGAGTTGACTTTTCGCCAAAGCATTCTCAATTTGGATTCGTTCCATGGCACCCCCAAGCAGTGTCGCGATGATTTCGAGGGATCGCTTCGTTGCATTCTTGATGGGATAAGGCATTTTTGACCCCACATTGATCGAACCAATGGTTTGCTTCTCATGAATGATCGGAACAATACCATAATATTGCAATCCCTCATTTAAATAAGCCTGAATATCTCCAATCATTTCGGAACGATGTCCATATTGGGCAATGTTCTTCCTAAAGACTCTGAAAGGCACCTCATTGCGTTTGATCTTGACTATTTGCTCAATTTCATTCTGCTTGAAACCATGTGATATCTTGAGCTCAAGCTCATCTCGCTGCTCATTCAGCAAATAGATGCCAACCATGTCGACACAATCAATCTGTATGATGTTTTTTACGACCAATTCCAGGGCCTTGTCGATGGTCAGTGTCTCTGTCAGGCTGAAACCGATTGTTCGCTCAATCATTGAATTTCTTTCGAACAATTTCTGCTCGGAAATGTCTCTGTATTGCCACAGATGACCAATCAATTCATCCTTGACCAGTACGGGAATATAATCTCGTTCAAAAGTACTTCCATCACTGAATGCAATCTCCTCATTGAATACAGGCAATCCGGATTGGGCTATTTCGACCATTCGATCGATGAAGGATGTTGTAACGTTTGATGCTTGATTCTGATCAAGGATGATTGTCCTGAAATCTGAACCTACCCATTGCTCCGGCTCACCTGACAGATTGAATAGCTTGCAAAAAGCGGGGTTGACAAAGGATACGCGCTGTTCTGCGTCCTCAAAGAGCACACCATCACTCAAGCTGTGAATCAGGACCGAAAGCTTTTGAACTGCATCTCTGACGGCTATTTCATTTTGCTTCTTTGTGGTAATGTCTCGT
Organism: Marinilabiliales bacterium; assembly: GCA_021286825.1. Classification (GTDB taxonomy): domain Bacteria; phylum Bacteroidota; class Bacteroidia; order Bacteroidales; family Prolixibacteraceae; genus CAINVV01. Next base: position 2,251 of record JAJTBP010000372.1, read on the forward strand.
ACAAAAGAGATGGCTACATTTTCTGAAACGGCAGTTATGCGATTTTCATAAAAACGCAGATTGTCGTCAAACTTTATACTGTATTCAAAATCTGATACGGAAAGGGTATTGAAAGCCTTCCCCAAGGCATCCATGGATTGATCGGCAACCTCAGGAGGAAGTACCTCACGGATTCGCCTCCCCAAGAACTGATCCGGACTTATCAACGGCCGAATAGCCCTGTTGTTTCGATAATCCAGGAAAGTACCGTTGCGATCCAATTTGAAAAGCAGATCCGGTACAGCTTCAACAATTGCCCTGTTTTCGGTTTCCCTGATCCTAAGCAACATTTCTGCCCTCTTTCTTTCCGTCACATTTTTGGCAACAATCACCACTTCATCCTTACCCGTCTGATTTTGAACTTTAGCCAACGTCAGGATGACATTGAAAGAAGTATTGCTTTTGGATAAGAAAATAAACTCATCTTGAACTGCATTGTCATTTGATGAGGTGAATTTTTCTACAAATGCAGGAAATTGTGCTTTTGGAAATTTTTTGAAGACCGGCAAC
>JAJTBP010000031.1 GCA_021286825.1 Marinilabiliales bacterium
TCGGGATGATCTATGGAAGAACCCATACCCGAATGATCAATGAAATGGGTGGATTGATGAAAGTCATTCCCTTCCTGGGTGTGGTGTATATCATCGCCGGACTTGCCTCCCTTGGTTTGCCTGGTTTCAGCGGTTTCGTTGCCGAGATGACCATCTTCTTCGGAGCTTATGAACATACCGACCTTTTCCACAGAATCGTTACCATCATGGCGGTTTCCTCCATTGTGATTACCGCGGTTTACATTCTGCGTGTGGTTGGAATCCTGTTGATGGGTCCCATCAAAAATGACCACTTCCTTCACCTGGAAGATGCCAACTGGTATGAAAGGCTGTCTACCATCACACTGGTGATCGGTATTGCCTTCATCGGTACCGCTCCGCTTTGGCTATCGGATATGATCAACTTCAGCCTGGCTCCCCTGATGGAGAAACTGGCCACGGTTCACATACCGGGCATGTAATTTCAAATCTTCAGACCAATAAAATAACGAAATATGAGCTTTAGCGATATTCTGACAATGAGACATGAGCTGATCCTGACCGTACTGGCCATGATCCTGCTCACCATCGATCTGAATTTGAATCATGCGAAAAAAGTCAGGATGATCCCCATCACGATCGGCCTCTTCCTGGTGGTCACGCTGATTGGGTTCGTACCGCAAGCCGATCAGACTTTGTTTGGCGGCATGTACCGGACCAACGGACTCATCCTCCTCCTGAAAAATATTCTGAACATCGGTGTGCTGATCATCCTGTTCCAGTCGGTCGGCTGGTTGAAACAACCCGAAAACAACTCGAAAATCAGTGAGTATTTCTTCCTGCTGATCTCGACGTTGATCGGAATGAACTTCATGATCTCCTCCGGGGATTTCCTCATGCTTTACCTCGGACTGGAACTGGCAACCATTCCTGTAGCAGCCCTGGCAGCATTTGTTCACTTCAACACCAAATCGTCTGAAGCTGGGATCAAGCTGTTGCTCTCATCGGCACTCTCCTCCGGTATTCTGCTCTATGGCATTTCCATGATCTATGGCACCAGCGGCTCGATCTATTTCGATGCCATTGGCGCAACCTTTGCCAACACGCCGTTGCAGGTATTGGCCTTCATCTTCTTCTTCACAGGAATGGCCTTCAAACTGTCACTCGTGCCTTTCCACCTCTGGACAGCCGATGTTTATGAAGGAGCCCCGGTCAATGTTACCTCCTATCTTTCGGTAATTTCGAAAGGTGCAGCTGCCTTTATCCTGGTGATCGTCATGTTCACGGTTTTCCGCACACTGGCACCCGTCTACAAAAACATGCTCTACCTGGTGGCCATCCTGACCATGACCATCGGTAACCTCTTTGCCCTGAGACAGAAAAACATGAAGCGGTTCCTCGCCTTCTCTTCCATTGCCCAGGCAGGTTTTATCCTGTTGGGTATCTTGGGAACCAACCAGATGGGGATGAGCGCCGTGGTTTACTTTGTTCTGGTATACATCTTTTCCAATCTGGGAGCCTTCGGTGTGGTAGCAGCCATTGCTGCCAAAACGGGCAAAGAATCAATGGATGATTACGATGGTCTCTATCTGACCAATCCGAAACTAAGTCTGCTGATGATGCTGTCCATGTTCTCACTGGCCGGTATTCCTCCGGTAGCCGGATTCTTCGGAAAGATGTACCTCTTTATGTCTGCTGCCTCATCCGGTTACTATTGGCTGGTATTCATCGCGGTATTGAATGCAACCATTTCACTCTATTACTATTTGCTGGTTGTAAAAGCCATGTTCATCAACAAGAGTGAAACGCCCATCGCTACCTTCAGCAACGATGCCTACACCAAGATCGGCCTGTCGCTATGCGCGCTTGGTATCTTTGTGCTGGGATTCTGGAGCTATGTATATGAATTTATCAACGGACTGACCTTCGGGATCTGAAGAATTCAGGCTTTGTTATAATCTACTTGAATAAAAAAACCATGGTACTCAAAGCAAAACATGTTGTCGAGGAAATCGGTGGCCAGCGCTGTACGGTCGTTGAAAAGGGAATTGACAAGCAAAGATGTGATTTCCTGAAGGAGTTGCTCTCATTCAATCAGTTTGAGGTGGTCATTGAGGAAGTTGCCAAGGCAGATGAAACTGCAGCGCAACTTTACAACCTGGGCGTCACAGACTTGGTATTCAATCCGGTAATCGCCGTTTATGAATTGGCATTGAAGAATCCGGCTGGCGAAGCAGTTACGGCTTCTTACTGGAATCAGGAAACGAAATCGAGTGTAAAGGAATACTGGCTGAACGCCAAATAATTGGGTGGCGGAAGATCCGCTCTGCCAAACTTTCTTTGGAAGAAGGCTGTCTCAATCGGACAGCCTTCTTCCTTTTCTGGTGGTTCCCAATGGCTCAGTTAGGATAACCGAACGTTTGCTCGTTCACCGGATATAAGCTATCTTTAGTGGAGCAGAAGCGTCGCAACCTCGGGGACCCTGAATCATGAAAAAATATTACCTGCTGGTCTTTCTCTTCTTTTCGGGATGGATCCTATCCGGAATCTATCCTCGGAATTTCAGTCACTGGATAGGTGAAAGCCTGGCCCCACTGATCGGTTTTATCCTGTTGGCCAAAGGGTTTAAGCGATTCAGATATTCCCTGTTTACCTACTGGGCCATTCTTTTCGCTTGTTTGTTGATGTTTGTAGGCGCCCATTACACCTTTTCGAGGGTCCCCATGCCCGATTGGACCTATGATGCCATTGGTAACCGCAACAACTTCGATAAAATCGGCCATTTTGTACAAGGCATCGTCCCGGTTTTGATCACTCGGGAACTTTTTATCCGCAAAAAGATCATGACCCAATACGGATGGATCTCCTTCATCTCGTTCTGCATCTGCCTCTCGACCACCTCTGTTTATGAAATCGTGGAATTTCTGGTCTGTTCCCTGGCGGGGAGAAACCCCGACACCTTTCTTGGAACACAAGGCTACATCTGGGACTCTCAAAGCGACATGCTATTTGCCGTTTTGGGTGGATTGTTCACCCTATTCTTCCTTAGAAAGGCGCATGACCACATCCTTGAAAAAGAGTTCCCGGGATCTTTTGATGGCATCTTTTCAAAAAAGAACCCTGCCACGTCCGCCATCAAACAGGGGTGATGTCAACAAATCATTGGGATAGGTGGCCCATCCGCCATTGGCATCAAGATCCAGCCCGGTAGTCAGGTAAAAGGCTTCCCATACAAGGGAGGCACAATGCCATCGATGCAATGCAGGATGAAGAAGGGCCTGCCTCCTGGCTTCCCTTGATTCAAAATATTCTTTGCCCGAGAAAATGTTGTACCCTCCACCTAGCTGACTCCTCACGAAAGCCACCAAATCGCTCTGCTGCTCCGCGGTGAGGGGCATGCGCAGACGGATGCGATGACCCGCAAATTTGGTTCCGAAAGAACCGAGGGCCGATCGTTCAACGGTCTGATGAGACCTCTTCCACTGAAAGCTCCCGGAGACTTGATCATAGAAGAGTGATTCGGTCACCAATGCCTGAGACAAGGCCTCCTCCGGTGTAGCACCCGAACCGCCGCGGGTCACCAAGGCAACATGGCCGTATTTTCTTCCACCAGGGAAATCAGCACTTCCCGGCAACCACCCCCAGTTGGGCCGAACCAGGATATCTCCGGCTGCCAGAACAAAAGGTGAATCAACCTTTAATGACAAGACGGGCAAGAGATTGCGGTGCTTCCAGGTATCCGGTGTAGCGCAGCTTGCCACAAACAGCACAACCCACAACAGAGGGAATCGGGTAGAACGAAGGTGCATCAGATGGTTTGTTGTTGGGCATCTGCCCGGTTTATCTCTTTCACATATCGGGCATAACGAATCCGGAAGAGCAGGATGTACACCACCAGCGGGAAACCCATGTTCAGAATAACCAGGTAAACAAAGCCAAACCCATAGGTAAAGAGTACCGCTGCCATCAAAAACAGGTAGTTCACCCAGGCTGCCCATTGGAAAGAGCGCAACCGAATCCGGTCAACTGCTTCATTTTCATACTTCTCCCTGGAAAATGCGATCATTAGCAATCCGGTCAGGAGGAGAAACCCTGTCAATTCTTCAGCCATGTTGTTCCGGATCACCTGCATGTATTTCGATTCAAGATAAACCGAACAGAAAGCAAAGACACGAATATTCAATAACTCCGGCTTAAAACCTTCGTAGAACCGGAGCAAGGCGGAAAACAATCCGGCTATAAAAAAAAGAATGCCCATCAACCTGAAGTTCATGGGCAATAAATGATTCATTCTTTTCATCCCATCCAATCCTAATACATATTGGGATAAAGCGTTAGCTGAGGCGTGGACCCATCTTCCATAAACAACCGAACTGCAACCAATCCGAATTTATGGTTGGTGAAATACCAGATTTTGGTCACACCCGGAATCTTGGAGGATTGCTCCACATCTACCGTTTTGATGTTCATTCCATTCCAGTAAAAGTCGTCCGTGGTTGATTTACGGATCACCTCCCGCGTGATGGTGGTGCCATCACTTTTCTTCAAGGTGTACTTGTCGCCTACGTTGGCATCGTATTTGACAAGGGCAAAAGGCTGATGATCGACATTGTTGTAGTCAAGAATTCCGCCATCCGTCATCTTGAACTTACCCACGCAATTCAGGTTTCCCTGCGCATCCTTGTACTTGGATTTGATTTGAGAAAGGGCAGAGACATTGGAAGGAAGCGCACATTTGAAACTGATGGTGGCTACCCCATCCGTTACACTCGTGATTGAAATGGTACCATTGTAGGAGGAGGATCCTACCCTGACCGTATTGACAAAGGTATTGCCAACCGTATTGATGGCGATGGCCGAACTACCGCTGATCGACCCGGAGTCTGTGCTCGATTTGTCATCGAAAAGATGGCAGGAGGTGAGCAGCAAAAAAAGGATAAAGAACAGATTTCTAGTTTTCATCGGGTTAGTTTTTCATAAAATTAAAGAAAAAAAAGTGAGGTTGTAAATGGGGAAATCGGAAAATTCCTTTCAAAAAATCAATTTTATGTTTTATGAGAATCATTTTCCCCTTTCTTTTGCCCAGATGCCAGAAGAGGATATTTGCCGGCAACTCCCCCTCAACCCCTCACCAAAAAATCTTGGTCAATTTTTTGCCGGGCTCTCTTTGAAACCTGAAATCCGCTGCTTACCAAAGAGAATTTGTTATAAATTTGAAGATACCTCCGAACGATTTTCCGAAAATTTTAGCCATGACGCTCCTAAACACCCTCCTGTTGGTTTATTTGTTGCTACTGGGAGCCACATGTGTGGAAATCATCGTTCATACACGAAATGCACAGAAAGCAATGACTTATCTGTTGTTGGTGTTTTTCATTCCCGTGATTGGGATCCTATTTTACCTGCTCGTCGGCGGCACTTTCCGAAAGGCTAGCTATGATCGGAGGAAAAGAGACCTGGAAGAGCGCATTCGACAACAGGTCCCATTTCGGGGGATCGCAGAGGCAGCTTTGGAAGCCAAAGAGGAGCCAGAGCTGATTTCCGGCATTTCACAACTTTTGCGAGATGGCGGGATGAATCCGGTGACCCGTGACAACGAGGTCTTGGTGCTGCGCAATGGTGAGGAAAAGATTCCCGAACTGATTCGTTCCATCTCGAGGGCCAAACACCACATCCACCTCGAATATTACATCCTTGACAACGATAGCACGGGAAAATCCATTCTTGAGGCTTTGAAAGACAAAGTAGCAGAAGGAGTCAAGGTAAGAATGATCTGTGACGGATATGGCTGTTATCGTGGAAAAAATGGCCTCATCCGTGAAATGAAAAAGGCAGGTATTGAGGTGGCTTTCTTCAATCGCTTGGGGATTTATGGCTTCACCCGAAGATTGAACTATCGCAACCATAGGAAGACAGTCATCATTGACGGCCACACCGGATTCATGGGAGGGATCAATCTGAGCGATCGATACATCAACACATCTGAAAGGGAACCATCTTGCTATTGGCGGGATACCCACCTGAAGCTGATTGGCAGCGCGGTCAAGTATCTGCAATATCTTTTCCTCTGCGATTGGAACCACTGTTCACCTACTCCCCTTATGCCGGACATCCACTTTTTTCCTTCGATTGCTCACCTGGAGAAAGGGAAGGTCCTTCAATTTGCAGCCAGCGGACCGGATAGCCCCGCTCCTACCATTTTGTATGCCTTTCTGTGGCAGATCGCAAATGCGCATCACGAAATACTCCTCACCACCCCCTATCTCATTCCCTGCGAAAGTTTGATGCATGCACTGGAGATTGCTGCCCGTGCAGGTGTCAGGGTGCAGATTTTGATCCCAGCCGATCAACCAAAATTTGCGGTACGCCATGCCTCACGTTACCCTATTGAATTCCTACTGAAGGCCGGTGCCTCCATTTATCAGTACAACAAGGGTTACATCCATGCCAAGACGGATGGGAAGATTGCTACACTGGGTACTGCCAACTTTGACGACAGAAGTCTCTTCATCAATTTTGAAGTAAATGCCATTCTGGCGGATGATCAGATTGCAGCTGAACTTCGCCGGCACTTTTTCGAGGATCTGAAAAACGCCACGCCAATTGACCCGGCATCCTGGGAAAAGCGATCCCTCCGGAACAAAATCCTCGAGAATTGTGCACGTCTGCTTTCTCCTCTTTTGTAATCGCCCTTCTAGTCCAGTGGTGGCACCGAGCGCCGTGCCTTTGACAAGAAATACCGAAACAGCAGGATGTACACAAGCAGCCAGACAGCAGTAAAACAGATCAGTGCTGCCACATAGCCAAATCCAAAGAAGGTAAGCAGTGCAATGATCAAATAAACCAAATTAAAATAGGATAGGAAGAGAAATGCCTTTAACCTTGACTCCGAGGTAAGGGCATCTTCCTTTTTTTCACGGGAAAAGGCGATCATACCCAAACCGGCCGTAATCAGGACACCTGCAATCTCTTCAATCATCTGATGCTGAATAATCGTGAAGGACTTGGCAGAAATGTAGAAGGCATAGAATGCAAAGACTTTCCATTCCAGAAAATCGGGTTTCCAGTTAAACTGAAAACGAAGCAGCAACAGAACCGATCCAATCACCAACAAAACCAGACCGGCGATTCTAAGGGCTTGGGGAAGCAGATAACGTCCATTCATCTTTTTTCAATTTAGTTTTCGATTAGCTAAAGCAGTCCGGATCACCCTCGATTTTAGAATTGTCTGGCCGTAGCAGGATGACCGATAACAACTGTTGAACGAAAGATACTCTTTTCCCCGCACATTGCAGGCATGGGCATTTAAACAGACAACACAAGGCTTGAGCGGGGGATTGTAAAATAATTGTTATGATTGGCAAGACATCCGCCGGAGGGTCGTTTTGCCTATCGCAAACCCTTATTTTTGCAGCCTTTAACCCACTTCCGCAACAGATTGATTTTTCGGGGGAAACCCTTCCCGTTCAGAAAGGTGTCTGTTGGCAAGACTGCAGGCCAGTCAGGTCAGGAAATTCAAAACAGGAAAAATGCGCATTGTATTGTTGTTTTTGTGCTTGTCTCTCTTCATTTTACCTATGTACGGCGCCGACACCGCCAAGGAAACGCCCCTGTCATGGTATGGGTTCATCCGCAACGACTTCTATCTGGATACCTACAAGGGGTACAATTCAATGAATGACCTCTTCTATACCTTTCCAAACTATGGTGGGAAAGATGGTACCGGACAGGACATCAATCGTCAGCTATCTGCCAACCTGCTCTCAATCGTCACGAGGTTCGGGGTGAATTATACCGGCCCCACCGTTTTGGGTGCCCAATTGAGCGGATGTGTTGAAGCAGATTTTGCCGGCAAACCCGAAGTGTACCTGCTGCGGCTCAGAAAGGCCTATGTAACCTTCCGGTGGCATCGGGAGACCCTTCTCGTCGGACAAACCTGGCATCCTTTTGGTGGTGGTGAAGTCTATCCAATCGTCCCCTCACTCAATACGGGAGCTCCTTTCAGACCTTTCAGCCGGGCGCCGATCGTTCGGTTCGATCACCATTGGAAGTCCTTTACCGCTTCCCTGTCGGGATGCTATCAACAGCAATATCTGTCCTATGGTCCGTTAGGGGCATCCAACACCTACAAACGCGATGCCGCCCTGCCTGAGATCGTGGCTGGAATTGACTTTACCCGGAACGGACTGAGCCTGGGGGCCAATCTGGACTACAACACCCTGAAACCAAGGGTGACTACAACCGGATCGGATGGCAAAATTTACAATGCAGCCACCCTTCAGAGCAGTTTGTCTGGCATGGTCTATGCCAAGTATGCCGGAAAAAAGGTCAACCTGTTGTTTCAGGGATACCTGGGTCAGAACCTGGCCCATTTAACGTTGAACAGCGGATACGGCATTTCAGCCTTCGATCCTGTACGCGGAACCGAGCATTATACCAATTACAACGGACTCTATACAGTCTTCAACATGACCTATGGCACCATTTGGAGACCCGGAATTTTGCTGGGATATTCAAAAAATTTGGGAACCAGCGATCCGTTGTATAAATTTACAAACGGAGTGAACGAGAGTGCCACCATTTGGGGGTCCAACACGGGTATCCAGCATGCCTGGCGCATCTCTCCCTTCCTGAGTTATCTCGTCAGCAAATATCAGCTGTCGCTGGAGTATGAGCTGACGGCTGCCAACTACGGAACCGGAGCTTTTAATTTTGAAAATGGGTTGTATGGTGAGACACATGACACCTTCAACCATGGAATCACGGTCATCATGACCTGCTTTTTCTAAAACCAAACCATGATCTGGAACGAAAAAATTGAATGTGCCTCGAGAGAGGAGATGAAGGATCTTCAATCCAAGCGATTGAAGTCGACTGTCGAACGCATCTACCACAATGTCCCCTCCTATCGCAAGAAGATGCAGGAGGCAGGACTGACACCCCACGACATTCACACCGTGGATGACCTCAGCAAACTGCCATTTACCACCAAGGCTGATTTGCGTGACAACTACCCGTTTGGATTGTTCACGGTTCCGATGAGTGAGATCGTCAGGCTACATGCCTCCTCCGGAACCACCGGCAAACCTACGGTCGTCGGCTATACACGAAAGGACATCCAGATGTGGGCGGAAGTGGTGACCCGATCCCTCTGCATGGCAGGAGTCCATTCACACGACATCGTACAGATTGCCTATGGCTACGGTCTCTTTACCGGTGGTCTCGGGTTGCATTATGGAACAGAAAACCTGGGGGCCTCTGTCATTCCCATTTCGGGAGGCAATACCACAAAGCAGATTCAGCTCATGGAGGATTTTGGCAGCAGCGTGATTTGTTGCACACCATCCTACGCACTGAACATTGCCGAGGTGATGAAGGAACAGGGGATTCAACCCGATCATTTGAAACTTCGGGTGGGAATTTTTGGTGCAGAACCCTGGACAGAAGCAATGCGTCGTGAGATTGAATCCAAACTGGGCATCAAAGCCATCGACATCTATGGCCTCAGCGAAATCGTAGGACCGGGTGTATCTTGCGAATGCGAAGAACAATGCGGCATGCACATCAATGAGGACCATTTCCTTCCGGAGATCATCGATCCGGAAACACTCCAGCCTGTTGCCCAGGGGGAGATGGGGGAATTGGTCTTTACCACCATCACCAAGGAGGGAATCCCACTGATCCGTTACCGGACCCGAGATCTGACCCGTTTGATCCATGAACCCTGCCGTTGCGGGAGAACACTGGTGCGGATGGTCAAATGCAAAGGTCGCAGCGACGACATGCTGATCATTCGGGGGGTAAATGTCTTCCCCTCCCAGATTGAAACGGTGCTGCTTCAGATGAGCGAAGTAGAACCGCACTATCTGCTGATCGTTGAAAGATCAGGGACGCTCGACACCTTGACCTTGATGGTGGAAGTTCAGGAACAATTCTTCTCTGATGAGGTTAAAAAACTGCAGGAACTAAGGGTCAGAATCACCCGGCAACTGGAAAGCCTTCTGGGGATATCGGTCAACGTCAAACTTGTCGAACCCAGAACCATTGAAAGAACGGCAGGAAAAGCCCAACGCGTCATTGACAAGCGAAACCTGATCTGATGCCACAGCGGCACAGGGAGGTAACCACTATCCGTACTAAAAAAACCAAACCATGATCATCAAGCAACTTTCCGTATTCCTGGAAAACAAATCAGGCCGTCTCCATGAAGTCTCCACGATACTTGGCCAGGCAGGAATCAACATGTCGGCCTTTTCCGTGGCGGACACCTCAGAATTTGGGATCCTTCGGCTGATTGTCTCTGACCACGAAAAAGCCTTTCGGGTATTGAAGGAAAATGACTTTTCGGTCAACCTGACCGATGTCGTCTGTCTCAATTGTCCCAATGAACCCGGATCCCTGGCAAGAGCCCTTCAAATACTATCCCAACATGAAGTGGCCATCGAATACCTTTATGCATTTTCGGTCGGCAATTCCGCCAATGTGGTGATCAAACCAGACAATCTGGGCAAATGCATCTCCGTATTGACAGAACACCAGATGGAACTCGTCAAGGCCAGCGATCTCTACCGAATCTGATCCGGGCGCAGGTTATACTAATTTTTCTTACCTTGCGTACGCATTCCGATGCAGGGGAATTGGCCTTTGCCGGAGCTGAAAACAAATTTATTGAACATGAAGCGGGTTTCAATTCAGGGCATCAAAGGGTGCTTCCATGAGGATGCTGCCGTACAGTATTTCGGTGAGGATGTGGAGATTGTAGAATGCAGAACCTTTCGTAAGGTATGCGAAATGCTTGACCGGGATGAGGTGGATTGTGCCGTCATGGCCATAGAGAACTCCATTGCCGGCAGCATTCTTGAGAACTATGCCCTCCTGCGCGATTTCCATCTTCGGATCATTGGTGAGATCTATCTGCACATTGAAATGAATTTGATGATTTATCCCGGGACCAAAATCTCAGACATCCGTGAAATTCATTCCCATCCGATTGCCCTCAAGCAATGTGCAGAGTACATTGACCGCCGCTTCGGCCCGATAGAACTCAGGGACAATTGGGATACAGCAGGGGCAGCCAGGCAGCTATCCATCGAAAAATACAATTATGTGGCAACCATCGGCAATGTCCGGTCTGCCAAGATTTATGGACTCGACATCATCGATCGGGGCATTGAGACCAACAAGAAAAATTATACCCGCTTTCTGGTACTGGCCAAACAGGCACTACCCAACCAAAAAGCAGACAAAGCCTCGATCTCTTTCAAATGTGGACATTATTACGGGGCATTGGCCAAAGTACTGACCATTTTTGCCGAGCAGCACATCAACTTGACCAAGATCCAGTCCATTCCGGTAATCGGCAAGCCCAATGAGTATTCATTCCATGTGGATGTTGAATTTGAATCAATGGACGATTACGAAAGAGCCATCCATCAGGTTCTTAAAAATGTCTCCAGCCTCGCGATCCTTGGAGAATATGAAAAAGCCCAAATAAACTCCTGAAATACCTTCAATCATGGAAAAAACAGCCATCTTTTTCGGACCGCTCGACGGATCAGTACACAGGATTGCCCGGTTGGTTGCCTCAACCATCGGCGAGGACAAGGCAGATTTGATTCACATTGCATCAGCCACTGCCGCCGATCTGGACAATTATTCCCGCATCATCTTTGGTATATCAACCATTGGCCGGGATACCTGGCAACAAAAGTTCGACAACAACGACTGGTCTAAATTTTTTCCCATCGTTTCCGCTTATGATTTCACCGGCAAGAAGGTGGCCATCTTCGGACTGGGTGACCATGTCACCTATGCCTATCATTTTGTAGACTCAATGGGTCTTCTGGGAAAAACCATCAAGCATCAGGGCGGGACACTTTTTGGCGCCGTTAGCCCGGAAGGATATACCTTTCAGGATTCGGAGGCCATCGTAGAAGGTTCCTTCATCGGACTTCCGGTAGATGAGGATTTTGAACCCGAGTTGACCGAAGGTAGGGTAAATGCCTGGATTCAGACCCTGAAAAAGGATTTTCTGCTTTGATTTTTTTATTTGTCTGGTTGTGATTCGGATGATCACACTGCCTGACAATTCTTTACTCCCACAATGAACATGAAAGATACTCCGATTCCCTATGACCTGGTGGAAGAGAAGATCGCGGCGCTTGAAGTGGAAGAGATCGGCCGTGCATCCATTCGGGAAATTGTCCAGCTTGTGAGCAGCATTGAAGCAGCCACCGGTGTAAAATATATCCGCATGGAGATGGGTGTGCCGGGTCTGCCGCCCTCTCAGATTGGTGTGGAAGCAGAAATTGCCGCACTCAAAGACAACGTTGCCTCCATCTATCCGCAGATAGACGGGATCCCTGAACTCAAACAAGAAGCTTCAAGGTTTGTAAAACTCTTTATGGACATTGATGTCCGGCCTCATGGCTGCATCCCGACCGTCGGATCGATGGAGGGAAGTTATGCCGCCTTCCTGGTGACAGCCGCCCGCGAGAAGGAAAAGGATACTGCCCTCTTCATTGATCCGGGTTTCCCAGTCCAGAAACAGCAGATGTTGGTGATGAACCAGAAATATGTCTCATTTGATGTATTCGATTACAGGGGTGAAAAACTACGTGACAAGCTGGAGTCTTATCTCTCCAAAGGCAACATCTGCAACATCATCTATTCCAATCCCAACAATCCGTCCTGGATCTGTCTGACGGAGGATGAATTGAAGATCATCGGCGAACTGGCCACCAAGTATGACATCGTGGTCATCGAAGACCTCGCCTATTTTGCAATGGATTTCAGACAAGACCTTTCCAGACCGGGCGAACCCCCGTACCAACCCACGGTGGCACGTTACACCAACAACTGGGTGATGATGATCTCCAGTTCCAAGGTCTTCTCCTATGCCGGACAAAGAATCGGCGTACTCATCATATCGGATCAGCTTTACCACCGTCACTCACAGAACTTGAGTGACCGACTGCGGGTTCATGGTTTTGGCAACGCCATCGTCCACCGTGTGCTCTATGCGATGACCTCCGGGACCTCGCATTCTGCCCAGTTTGCCCTTGCCGCCATGTTCCGGTATGCCAGCGATGGACAGTACAATTTCATCGAAGAGGTAAAGGAATATGGTGAAAAGGCAAGGATCATGAAACAGCTCTTTACCCAAAACGGCTTCGAAATTGTCTACAGCACCGACATCGACCAACCCGTAGGAGATGGCTTCTATTTTACCATCACTTACCCGGGAATGGATGAGGCAACGCTCCTCCATAACCTGCTTTATTACGGCATCAGCGCCATCTCATTGGGCAATACCGGAAGCTCCAAGGAGGGTTTGAGGGCCTGTGTCTCCAATGTACGCCGTGAACAATTTGCAGCACTTGAATCCAGATTGATTCAGTTTCATCGTGATTTTCCTGTTGCCTAATAATTTGAAAGTAAAAGTACCTCTTTTTAAAAAATATGTAAGATGCGGCTAACAGAACAAAAGTCATAACTCCGCTCATTATCAGTAAATAAATTTGAAATCAAAAGCATTAGAAAAATGGCAAAAGTCATAGGGGCAGTAGTTGTTGACTCGGAAGTTTGCAAGGGATGTAACCTCTGTGTAGTCTCTTGTCCGACGAAAACACTCGGTTTGAACCGGGATGTAAACAGCAAGGGATACCACTATTCTTACATGGAAAATCCCGACACCTGTATCGGATGTTCCAACTGTTCATCGGTTTGTCCGGACAGTTGCATTTCGGTATACAGAATGAAAATTGAATAATAATTCCTGAAAAAATAGAGAAATGGGTGAACTAAGATTGATGAAAGGTAACGAAGTGATCGCTGAGGCCGCCATTCGTTGCGGTTGTGACGGCTACTTCGGTTATCCGATCACTCCCCAGTCGGAGGTCATGGAATCCCTGATGGCCCAAAGACCCTGGGAGACAACCGGCATGGTAGTCCTACAGGCTGAAAGTGAAATTGCCTCCATTCATATGGTTTATGGCGCTGCCGGATGCGGCAAAAGGGTCATGACCTCCTCCTCCAGCCCGGGCATCAGCCTGATGGCGGAAGGGATCTCCTACATCGCCGGTTCTGAACTCCCCTGTGTCATCGTCAATGTACAACGGGGAGGTCCGGGTCTGGGAACCATTCAACCCTCCCAGGCCGATTATTATCAGGCAACCAAGGGGGGTGGACACGGAGATTACTCACTGCTTGTCCTCGCACCTGCTTCGGTTCAGGAGATGCATGATTTTGTAGCGCTTGGCTTTGACCTTGCCTACAAATACAGAAATCCTGTGATGATCCTGGCCGATGGCGTCATTGGACAGATGATGGAGAAGGTGGAACTGATGGATCAGCGGCCCAGATGGACTGACGAACAGGTGAAGGAGATTACCGGCAGTTGGGCGACCCTCGGAAAGACGAAGGATCGCAGCAAGCATGTGATCACCTCGCTGGAAATGGATTCACACATCATGGAGGAAAACAACCTCCGCCTGCAAGCCAAATACAACAAAATGAAGCAGGAGGATGTGCGGTACGAGACCATCCTTTGCGAAGATGCTGAATACGTACTGGTAGCCTTCGGCTCGGCAGCCAGAATCTGCCAGAAAACGGTTCAACTTGCCCGGGAGAAAGGTCACAAAGTAGGTCTGTTGAGACCCATCACCCTCTTCCCTTTCCCGGAAAAGCCAATCGAGGAACTCGCTTCCCGGATCAAAGGATTCATGACGGTGGAATTCAATGCCGGTCAGATGGTCCACGACGTGAAACTGGTCGTCAACGGCAAGACGAAAGTAGAATATTTCGGCAGAATGGGTGGGATACTTCCCTCTCCCGATGAAGTAGAACAGGCATTGTTACAAAAATTGATCGGAGGATAATCTTATGGCTGAAGTAGCAGAAAGACTAAAAGATATCATCAAACCGGAGAACCTCATTTATGGCAAATCTCCCGTTTTGAACAACGTCACCATGCACTATTGCCCGGGCTGTAGCCACGGAGTGGTGCACAAACTGATAGCTGAGGTGATCGATGAATTGGGGATTCAGGACAAGACCATCGGTGTTTCACCCGTGGGATGTGCCGTATTTGCTTACAATTACATCGACATCGACTGGTCGGAAGCAGCCCACGGGCGCGCTCCTGCAGTTGCGACCGGTATCAAGCGGATCATGCCTGAAAAAACCGTGTTTACCTACCAGGGAGACGGTGACCTGGCCGCCATCGGCACCGCAGAGACCATGCATGCCATCAACCGGGGTGAAAACATCGTCATGATCTTCATCAACAATGCGATCTATGGCATGACCGGTGGTCAGATGGCGCCTACCACCCTACTGGGTCAAGTCACTTCAACCACTCCCTATGGCCGAAATGTGGATCTGAACGGTTATCCGCTCAAAATCACGGAACTGATCGCCCAACTGCCCGGTGCCGCCTACGTAACCAGACAAAGTGTCCATACGGCTGCTGCTGTCAGAAAAGCAAGGAAAGCCATCCGCAAAGCCTTCGAATTGTCACAACAGAACATTGGCACCTGCTTCGTAGAAGTTGTCTCAACCTGTAATTCAGGGTGGAAAATGAATCCCGTCGAATCCAACGACTGGATGGTGAAACACATGTTCCCGCTCTTCCCCTTGGGAGACCTGAAAGACGGTGGCAAAGACAAGACAGATGGCTTCAACCTTCAACCGCAATAGTCGGTTTAAGGCCCATTGCAGGATCGTCGGTTCATAACGGAGGTGACGGAAACAAGCCTTCCGGAATTTATAAAAGATTAATATTTCAACAAAGATGACTGAAGAGATCATTATAGCCGGTTTTGGCGGACAAGGTGTACTTTCGATGGGAAAGATCCTTGCCTATTCAGGAGTGATGCAGGATCAGGAAGTGGCCTGGTTTCCATCTTACGGTCCGGAAATGCGCGGAGGAACAGCCAATGTTACCGTCATCCTGAGCGATGACAGGATCAGTTCGCCGGTGTTGCATGAATTCGACACCGCAATCATTCTGAATCAACAATCCATGACCAAATTTGAGAAGATGGTCAAGACTGGGGGTACCCTACTCTATGACCCCAACGGTGTCGTCAAACATCCTACCCGCACAGACATCAACATCTACAGGGTGGAAGGAGCAAGACTGGCTGTGGAGATGGGCAATCCGCTTACATTCAACATGATCGTGCTGGGCGCTTTTCTGAAAGCCAAACCCGTGATCAAGGTTGAGAATGTCAAGAAAGGGTTGGAAAAATCCTTGCCAGAACGGCACCATCGGTTGATTCCTCTCAACCTCAAAGCCATCGAAGTAGGCCAAGCCAATCTGGAAGTGGTTCAGACCGTATGAGGTCGGTCAGAAAATAGATTGGGAAAGCCCTGCCGGTTGATTCGGCAGGGCTTTTCTATGGTACTTCAGATGCTAAAAATCAGGATTTGAACTCCACTACATATCAACTCTTTTTCTAATTTTAACGACGCGACCGGGCATCCAAACCGCTCCGGTTTACCAAACTGAATTTTCCTTATGAACATTAAGATTAGATTGACCCTCATGAACTTCCTCCAATTTTTTGTATGGGGTTCATGGCTGATTTCACTCGGTGGGTACATGATGGGGCCGCTCCACTTCACCGGCGGACAGGTAGGAAGTGTTTTTGCAACCATGGGCATCGCTGCCCTGTTTATGCCTGGCCTGCTCGGCATCGTGGCCGACAGGTGGATCAATGCCGAAAGGGTTTTGGGTTTGTGCCACCTGAACGGGGCCATCCTGTTGTTTTGGGCTTCCACCATCAAGGATCCGGTGGTGATGTATTGGGTCATGCTCTTCAATGCCATGGCCTACATGCCTACGATCGCCCTCAACAGCGCCGTCTCATACAACATCCTGCTGCAGAAAGGATTCGATGTAGTCAAGGATTTTCCTCCGATTCGTGTCTGGGGAACGGTGGGCTTCGTCTGTGCCATGTGGATTGTGGATCTGATGGGATGGGCCAGGAGTCCCGTGCAGCTGTACCTCAGTGCGGCCACAGCCCTGTTTCTCGGCATCTATGCCTTCACCCTGCCTGCATGCCCTCCGGCAAGAAAAGAGCGGGAGAAATCGCTGCTGTCAGCCTTGGGTCTTGATGCATTCGTTCTGTTCAAAAGACGCAAGATGGCCGTATTTTTCATCTTTGCCATGTTGATTGGTGCCGCACTTCAGATTACCAATACTTTCGGGGGATCCTTCCTCGATGATTTTGCCGGATTTGAACAATACAAGAACACCTTCGGAGTGAAACACCCGAACCTGTTGTTGTCGGTCTCCCAAATATCGGAAACCCTTTTCATCCTGACGATTCCATTCTTCCTGAAACGCTTCGGGATCAAGAAGGTAATGATGATCAGCATCTTTGCCTGGGTCTTTCGCTTTGGTCTGTTTGGCATAGGTAACCCGGGAAGCGGATTGCTGCTGCTGGTCCTATCCATGATCATTTACGGAATGGCTTTCGATTTCTTCAACATTTCGGGATCGCTCTTCGTCGAGATGGAAGCCGAACCCGGCATCCGCGCAAGTGCACAGGGACTTTTCATGATCATGACCAATGGTTTCGGAGCCTATCTTGGTGGAACAGCCAGCGGTTATGTTGTAGACCTGTTTACACATGATGGCGTCAAGGACTGGCCCCACATCTGGTTCGTCTTTGCTGCCTATGCATTGATCCTGGGTGTACTCTTCCCCTTCCTTTTCAAATACAAACACGAAAGAACCCGCTGATTTCAGGAAAGCCTTGCTGCCGATGACCTTCCGCAGCTTCGCTATCGTTTTTTATGACAGGCATTTAAACAATCAAAAATTGTTTATCATCTCATTCCTATGCTGAACAAACAACTGCTCACACCCGACAGCATCGTGGTCGTGGGAGCTTCCAACACCCTCACC
>JAJTBP010000373.1 GCA_021286825.1 Marinilabiliales bacterium
AACCTGATGGAGAGCGAACGGAAAAAGAGTGAACCGGGTAGCGGCGAATCCCTGGAATTAACCGAAAACGTCAAGGTCAAGACCGATCCTCAGGCGGTCAATCGGGATACCGCCTATTGGAATCAACTCAGACCCATACCACTGGCCGAAGAGGAGCTTCATAGTTTCCGGAAAAAGGATTCACTAGTCATGGCTGAGGCCCAACATCCCAACCAGATTACAGTGGCCAACAAAAAAGTCAATGCGGGATGGCTTGCCCCGCTGTTTGTAGGCAAACGGTTCAACTACCGCGATTCGACCTGGCATTTCAGGTATGGAGGGTTGTTCAATTTTAAGCGGATTCAGTTCAATGCGGTGGATGGTTTTGTGGTCAGTCAGGAGGCCACCTGGACTAAAACCCTTGGGCCCTCGCGACAACTGGAGATTCAACCCAAACTGGCCTATGCCTTTGGGCGAAAGCAGTGGATGGGACAACTGGCCCTCCGATACCCTTATGCCCCGCTGCACAGGGGAAGCCTGCAAGTGATGGCCGGCAGCCAGACGCAGGATTTCAACGCCGAACCAGAGGCCATCTCGCCTTTCATCAACGGTGTTGCCTCTCTCTTCTTCAAAACCAACTTTGCCCGGTTCTTTGATGCCCACCGGTATGTGGTCATCCGAAATGCCATCGATCTGGCCAACGGATGGGTCCTGAAAGGCGAATACCGATGGAAAGATGTCAAGCCGCTGGAGAATAATACCCAATTCTCATTCGTCGACAGCAAGGATGACTACCAGCCCAACCTCCCGGCCAATGATCAAATTCTGCCTGAAAATCTGCAGGAAAGGAGAGAAAGTGTAGCCGGAATTCATCTGGAATTTACTCCCCAATATTTTTATCGGATCAAAAATGGGGTGAAGATCATGTCTCATTCCAACTATCCGACTTTTTCGGTGGGCTATGAAAAGGGAATCGACGGGATGTTCTCCTCCACGGCCGACTTCGACCATCTGATGGCGGGTATCACCTATGCCCGAGTCTTGAGTCAGACTTCAAGCCTGGCTTTCGATCTCAACGGAGGGACCTTCTTCAACAGCAAATCCCTTCATTTCTCGGATTTTGCCCATGCCCAGACCCAAACCAGCCCTGTGCTGCCTCATGAATACCGCCACGCTTTTTATGTTCCCAACTACTACGCCCTTTCCACCTCCAACCGCTATCTCTATGGCTTCGTCTCCTACAAATCGCCTTTCATCCTTTTGAAATATCTGCCGGTGCTGAGCAATACCCTCTGGCGCGAAATGGTCTGGGGTGGTTTTTGGGCCTCACCCGATCATCCCTTCCATTTGGAGGGAGGATATACCTTGTTGGAGGTGTTTTATTCAGCCAACGTTGGTATCTTTGCAGGGTTCGACCGATCACAACTGACGAGGATCGGGCTCAACATGTCTTTCAGAATATCGCTTTGATAAGCTGTTACATCCAAACAAACAGAGACACACATGGAATACACAAAGGTAAACTGCCAGCTACGTGAAAACACGGAAATTGCAAGGGAATTGCTGATGGCAGCCCTTGGAGAGATTGGGTTCGAAAGCTTCGTTGAGACAGCGGAAGGTGTGGAAGCATACATCCCAACGTCAGCTTTTGCTCCCGTATTGTTGGCGTCAGACGAATTGAAAAACAATGACTTCTTTGCATTCGACTATTCCACAGAGGTGATTGCCGACCAAAACTGGAATGAGGTGTGGGAACAAAACTATTTTGAACCCTTACTCATTGAGGAAAAATTGCTGATTCGGGCACCCTTTCACACCCAATTCCCGGAAGCTCCGATGGAGATCATCATCCAACCCAAAATGGCATTTGGCACCGGCAACCACGCGACCACCCATCTGATGATTGTGGCCATGTTCGACCTTGATCTGAGTCAGAAAAGAGTCCTGGACATGGGATGCGGATCCGGTGTACTGTCGATTCTGGCTTCCAGGATGGGGGCTCGTTCCATCACAGCCATAGACATTGACGAATGGTCTTACCACAACACCTTGGAAAACTGTGGATGGAATGGGATTGACAACATCACTGCCTATTTGGGAGACGCCTCCTTGTTGGGTGCTGAGTCATTCGAGGTGATTCTTGCCAACATTCAGCGCAACATCTTGCTGGAAGATATGCCGGCCTATCATTCGGTGATGGCTCCCGGTGGCCAGCTGATCATGAGTGGATTCTACCTGAAGGATCTGGAGGTGATCCGGCAGAAGGCAGAAAGTCTCGGACTGCATTTCATCCGACATTACGAAAAATCCGATTGGTGTTCAGCCCTCTTCTCCCTCCAGGCTTCCACGCTTGCCTAATTCGATCGCTTCCAGGTCAAAGATCCGTTCTCCCTCGATCGAAAAGCGAAGCAGGGTGCGAACCGGATGAAAACCCTGTTTGCCGGCGGCACCGGGATTCATAAAGAGCCATCCCCCCTTCTGATCGTACATCACCCGAAGGATGTGAGAATGACCGGTAATCAGGAGGTTGGGTTTTTCCATTTGCAGAAGAGGCACAATTTTGCGGTCGTAATGACCAGGATAGCCTCCAATGTGCACCATCATCACCTTGACCGATTCACAATAGAAAACATCCACAAGGGGAAACTGCAGTCGGAGATCTGAGCCGTCTGCATTGCCATAAACCGCATGAACTGGCTTGATCTTCAAGAGTCTGTCGGTCAAGGCACAACTGCCAATGTCACCGGCGTGCCATATTTCATCACATCCGGAGAGCAGATGCAACATCC
>JAJTBP010000374.1 GCA_021286825.1 Marinilabiliales bacterium
CTCTCCCACGGGAACCACACCAGCATCCCCGACTTTTTGCTGGAGATCGTCAATGACGAGATGGTCCTCAGCCTCAATCAGCGAAATGTTCCGGAACTGAGCATCAGCAACTATTATTCCAACATGCTGAGGAGTTTCCGGGAAAATGGCCGGGCCATGTCGGGTGATCAGAAGGAGGCGTTGTTGTTTGTCAAGCAAAAGATCGATTCGGCCAAATGGTTTATCGATGCCATCAAACAGCGTCATGAGACCTTGATGCTGGTGATGAACTCCATTCTGGAATTTCAACGGGAATTTTTCCTGGAGGGGGATGAGACAAAACTTCGTCCAATGATTCTGAAGGACATCGCCGATCGGACCGGACTCGATATTTCCACCATTTCAAGGGTCTCCAACAGCAAATACATCCAAACCCATTTTGGCATCTATCCCCTGAAATATTTCTTCTCGGAATCGATGCAAAAGGAGGATGGGGAGGAGGTCTCAACCCGTGAGATCAAGTCCATCCTGAAATCTTGTATTGAAGGGGAAAACAAGCAGAAGCCGGTCACCGACGATGAGTTGGCGGCTATCCTGAAGGACAAGGGTTACAACATTGCCCGCCGGACAGTGGCCAAATACCGGGAACAACTTGACATTCCGGTGGCCCGGATGAGAAAGGAACTTTAGTCTTCCCCCCGGATGACAAACTTGTATCCGATGCCCTTGAGGGTACGGATGTGTTCGTTGCCGATTTTTTCCCGCAGTTTGCGAATGTGAACGTCGATGGTCCTGTCACCTACGATGACATTGTCTCCCCACACCGATTTGTAGATCTCATCACGCAAGAATACCTTGTCCGGTTTGGAAACCAGGAGGGAGAGCAGCTCAAATTCCTTCCGCGGCAGCATCATCTCCCGGCCATCCACCTGCAGGGTGAATTTTTCCTTGTCGATGATCAGGTTGCCTATGTGCAGCACTTTTTCGGGCTCGACCACTTCCGGTGCGGCAGAACCGCCTCTTTTCAACAACGCCTTCACCCGGCTGATCAACACTTTGGGGCGGATGGGCTTGGTGATGTAGTCATCGGCACCGGCATCAAAACCGGCAATCTGGGAATAGTCTTCTCCCCGGGCGGTGAGGAAGGCAATCACCACATCCCGGCAGGAAGGCAGTTTCCGGATCTCCTCACAAGCCGCGATGCCATCCATTTCCGGCATCATCACGTCGAGAATGACCAGGTCCGGTTTTACCTTGGTGACCATTTGAATGGCCTCTTTGCCATTGCGGCAAGTATGCACCTTGAAACCTTCCCGTTCGAGGTTGTAGCTCACAAACTCAAGGATATCTTCTTCATCATCAACGAGAAGGATGTTGGGGGTGTTGTCTTTGTCTATCATAACCGAGATGTATTGAAAGTTGGAACGAAAGCCGTCTGGTAAAAGAGCCCGTTGGCAAAGCGGGTACAAGATACGAAAAAGAGGCGGAAAATCTTTTCCTTCATTCCTGATTATCAATCTTTCCCGCCAACCTAAAATCAAGCAGTTATTTCATGGTTTTCCCCTTTTCCAGGGCGAAGGTAAAGGTGGTGCCCACATCAGGGGTGCTTTTCACATGGATTTTCTGTTTGTGTGCCTCGATGATGTGTTTCACGATGGAGAGACCGAGACCTGTACCCCCCTGCATGCGGGACCGGCTTTTGTCGACCCGGTAAAATCGTTCGAAGATGCGGGGCAGGTCTTTCTTGTCGATCCCGATGCCATCGTCGCTCACTTCGATGAGCAGTAGGTTGTTCATGTCGTAGAACCCGACCTGAACGGAGCCGTCCTTTCGGCCATATTTGATGGCATTTCCGATCAGGTTGCGCATGGCTTCAAAGATCCGCTTCTTATCGGCCTTGACCAGGAACGGTTTTCCGGAGGTGAGGTTCATCTTCATGGAGATGCCCCTTTCGGTCGCTTCGCGCAGCTCCAGTTCGAAGACCTCTTCCACCAGTTTGCTGATGTCGAAAGTCTCCGGATTGAGTTTCAGCTCTCCGGATTCGAGTTTTGTGATGGATTCCAAATCCTCCACGACATTGATCATCCGGTCGATGCTCTTTTCGGTGCGTTCCAGGTAGAGCCGGTTGATTTCCGGATCTTCCAATCCCCCGTCCAAAAGGGTCAGAATGTATCCCTGGATGTTGAAAATCGGCGTTTTCAGTTCGTGCGATACATTGCCGACAAAGTCTTTCCTGTATTTCTCCAGATCCCGTAACCGTTCGATCTCAGCCATCTTGTCATCGGCCCAAATCTTGACATCGTGTTCCACTTCCGCCAGGATGTCCTTGTTGCGCTCCTTTTTTCTCTTCCTGGATTTGTCCTTGTCCTGTACCCCGCTGATGGTTTTGTAGATGGGGGTGATCTTGTCGTTGATCAGGTAGTTCAGGATGTAACTGGTGGTGAGAAAGGAGACCATAAAAATGGCCGGAATCAGGATGAACAGCCAATGCACGGCCCCAATCAGATAATTGAGGATCAAGAGCATGGCAGTAAAAAGGGTGGTCACCAGCGAGGTGATCAGGGAGAGTTTACTTGGGGTGTAGGAGCGTAGAAACTGCATGGGATGGCCTCACAATCCAATCACCTTAAAGAGGTAGTAAACGATCGCGGCGATCAGCATAGAGACCGGAATGGTAAGGATCCAGGCGTAAAGGAGGTTGATGGTGACTCCCCATTTGACAGCCGTGACCCTTTTGGGAAGACCGGTTCCCATGATGGCACC
>JAJTBP010000375.1 GCA_021286825.1 Marinilabiliales bacterium
TTTCCCCATTCTCCTGCGGTATGGAAGATGACTTCCAAGTAATCGATACTGTCCTTTGCCGTCTCTCTTTCCGGCAAGCGGACCTCCAGGCAGTCGCAGGATACCTCAGCATGATTCAGCCGAATGGCTCCCTCTCCGATATTTTTAAATTTAAAGGAATAGGAGAGTGTTTCACCAGCTTTCACATGAACAAAGTTATGCATTTCTTCGAAAAATCTGATTTTCCCTTGGCCCTTTTTTTCCACAACAGGGGAAGTTGATCCAGTCGCTTCATTTTTTCTGCCGGGATGGTTGCAAGCCAGTATTGCAGTCGAAACCAGGATCATTGTCAGTATTCGAAGATGTTTCATCCTTCTAACAAGCCCCGGCCTGTTTTCACTATTTTGCCCTGATCCTTAAAGTCTCTGGTGATGCGGTCCAGTACACCATTGATAAATACACTGCTTCTTTGGGTACTGTAGTATTTGGCCAATTCAATGTACTCATTCAGCGAGACCTTTACCGGAACCGATGGGAACTCGGTTAGTTCCGTCAAAGCAAGTTCCATGATGAGAATATCCATGGTTGCAACCCGGTCAACATCCCAGTTTTTTGTATAGCTCTCAATGGTCTGAAGGTTCAATTCTTTCCTGGACAAGGTCTTTCTAAACAATTTTATTGTAAAGTCCTTATCTTCTTCGTCCTTATAAAGAGAAGAAAGATGGTCATTTTCCAAGGAATCCTCCCTGAATTTCTTTAGTGTTTTGATTACAATGGATACCACAAAATCCAAATCGTCGTTCCACTAAATACTCTGTTCTTCAAATTCGCTGAAGATGTATTCACTACCCAAAACAATGGTCGTGAAAAAATCTTCACAGAATTTCTTGTCCAGCTGAAAATTGTCCTCTTCAGCATGCATATAGGATTTATATAAATCAGACTCCTCCAACGACTGAAAGATTTTCCGAATCAACTCTTGGTTGTTTGACCAGTTCAGCTTGTGTTGGTTGAGGTATCGGTTCAATTCTTCGTTCTTTCTCAACCTTGATATGATTCGATTGGAAACAAATTTCATATTTGGATTGAGTTCTTCTTCTGTAGGAAAGTTCTTTTGTTTCCTAAGATCAATCAGTTTTTCTGCATATTCGGCGATTTCAACGGGTAATGCAAGAAGCAGATGGTATAGGTCATAGGTTTTCTGAATGCTGAAATGAAGTTCTTTCTCCGATGCGTCAATACTTTTATCAGGAGTGGAATGATGGGCATACAATATTTGAAGGACTTTCGTTCGAATGATTCTTCTGCTTATCATAAAGGAGCTAATTAATTGAATTTTGCAAAAATACAACAAAATAATGGGTTTCTGTTTTATCCCTTCAACGTTGCTTTAAGCAGATCCGTGAAAGCATTAATGTCCTCTTGTGTTGTATCAAACGAAGTCATCCATCTTACCTCTCCGGTAGCTTCATTCCAATCATAAAAAAAGAATGATTCACGAAGAATTGGTATGATTTTCTTGGGAATTTTGGCAAAAATGCCATTGGCATCGACTGACTGAGTGATGACAACTTCTGGGATGGAATCAATTTGCTGAAATAGCAATTTAGCCATTTTGTTGGCATGTTCAGCGGTCAATCTCCAGATTCCTTCCTCGAGATAAGGGATGAACTGGGCTGAGATGAAGCGCATTTTAGAACAAAGCTGAGCTGCTTGTTTTCGATAATAGGCAGCATTTGCAATTAGTTCAGGATTAAAAAGTAGCACTGCTTCCCCAAGCATCAATCCGTTCTTGGTACCCCCAAAGGAAAGGATGTCGACACCTGCATCCTTGGTAAATTCGCGGAATTCCATACCCAAAGAGACTGCAGCATTAGCAATTCGGGCCCCATCCATATGGAGAAACATTCCTTTGTCGTGGACAATTTCTGCAAGAATTCTAATCTCCTCCCTGGAGTAAACCGTGCCCATTTCAGTTACCTGTGAGATGCTCAGGATTCCTGGTTGGGCATGATGTTCCACTCCAAATCCAATTAGACGTGGTATCAAATCAGCAGGATGGATCTTTCCATCCTGGGAAGGAATGGGGATGAGCTTGCTGCCAGTAAATTTTTCCGGGGCTCCACATTCATCCACATGAATGTGTGCCGTTTCTGTACACAGGATGCTTTGGAAAGATTTGCTGCCACTTTGAAGTGAGAGGATATTGGCACCAGTACCTGTTAAAACGAAAAAGACTTCGGTTTCTTCTCCAAACTCTTTTTTGAATAGTTCAATGGCTCTCTGGGTCAAAGGATCGCCACCATAACCTATGGCATGGCCCTGATTTGCATCCATGATGGCTTTTAATATCCTTGGATGAATGCCAGAATTGTTATCACTTGCAAACCCTCTTTTGTACATTTCTGATATCATGTGTGATCATTGAGTTGAAAATATGTCAGTGCAAAGTTAGGTTTAGTTTCGTTTTTTCTTACCTTTCATTCAAATAAGAAGCAATTAAACATGACACAAAATAAAGCCAAACCAGTCGTAAACATTTTCTGGATGAGGAGGGATTTGCGATTGGAAGACAATACGGCACTTTTTCATGCACTTAAGACCCGGGAAAATGTTTTGCCCCTATTCATTTTTAACCCTGACATATTGGTTAGAATTCCGGATGGTGCGGATTACCGTATCAATTTCATCTTTGAGACTTTGGTAGAAATAAAACCGGACCCCGAAAAAATTGGGTCAACATTGCTTGTGGTTC
>JAJTBP010000376.1 GCA_021286825.1 Marinilabiliales bacterium
ATTTGACCAAATACAATGAGCCTGTTGGATTGTTGACAGTTACTGGTCCGAAGACACTGGTTCTTCCTGCCGACGCAGCTGGTCCGATCACATCCACAACAGCAGAAAATGTAACGCTTACCAAACATGAGTGTGTAGCAACCCCCAATATTCCAGCGGTTAAGAATCTCGTGCTTGGGGCGTTGAACAGCACACTGAACTTTGACGTCTATACACAACTGGTCACTGCTGATATTTCAGGAAAGGCACAGTCAACTTGGGCTGCAACGCTGGCAATAGCCACCGACAGACTGGTGGGAAATCCGGCACTTACGACAATCAAAATTGGAGGAAATATCCAGTTGGCTGAAATTAACCTATGTCCCAAACTGACTTCCTTAACAACCACAGGAAGTGTAAATAGCTTATTCGTTGGAAACAATGATATTTTAGAAACGATGAGCTTGGGCCATACAGCGTATATGGGGACCAATGGTGCCAATGGTGGCCCGGGTTCTGAACTTCGAATTGTACAAAATCCGAAGCTTAAATCATTGAAATCCTCAACCGATTATCCTGCTGTAATTAATATTGGGGGCAATCCGTTGCTTGCAACACTTGATTTATCCTCCTATAAAACTCCGCTGCTTGCGGTTCCAGGGGCATTGACTTCTATTTATATTCATACCAACATGCTTTCCGGGGATTACATCAATGCAGTCGGAATCACCCCAACCACACCCTACAGAGAAACGGTTATCAAACAGGCAGGACTAGCGACACTCAAAACACTTATTGCAAAATATCCAGATGCTCCAAACCCACCAGCTCTAGATATGCAGATAAGTGCAGACCTCCTTACTCTTAATGGAAGTGGAGTTGAAGCGCCCTTAAATACCAGAATCTGGGGAGATACCTTCCATACAATTGCCAATGGAGCATCGTTCGATTTTGCCTGGCCAGCTGTTGGTCTGGTGACAAAACAAGAATTCGCATTGGTTCAATAGCTTTTCCCTGTTCTATCGATAGTTTTCATCCGAAGAGGCCGCCGCAATTTATTCTGCGACGGCCTTTCTGGTGGAAATCGATGGCGATAATTTGCCATAAGAAGCGATTGGATCAGCTATTTGTTTCCTTACTGCCCCATCTTCACAGCATTCTCCAGCCATTTTGAGTGCATTTTTTCGGTTGAGGAACATACCAGCCAAAGGGTTAAACCTTCTTAAGCTAGGTGTCTGACTGTTCCGTTCCTTAATATAGCGGTGTGTCGGGTCGTCACAAATACTTTCCTTCAAGGGATGGGCAATGCAAACAGTATGTTTTCTTTTGCTTTGATTTAAAACTCAAATGCTACGTCTGGCCACATCTTAAATTGTCCAAAATAATTCCTTTCAAAAAAAACAGCTTATTCGGAAAAATGGCCAATTCGATTTAGAGATCGTTGGAAAACTTGCTCCAATTTAGCAATCCAAACACGAAACGGAGGTCCATTGGGGTTGTATTTGTTTTCAGTGATTGACGTTAAAGATGCGAACCTGATTTTGTCAATAAATCCCTTTTGAGTCATTGAGTGGAGTTGGCTACCTCGAAGGGAAAGTTGTAGTCTTTCAAAAATTCGATACCATATTTTGACATGATCTTACGGGACATTTCCCCATCCGATTTGCGAAGCGACTCCAGATTTCATTGGACCACTTTACATTTGGGTGATGGTTCCAATGGTGCATTTATTTCAAGTGGGGTTGTATAATCATTGTGAGAGGGGTTCATGCTTCAATTAATTTGGAAATGCTTCTGAGTAGGTCTGATTTCTTGTTTTGTAAATGCCTCTGATTCTTAATTCTTTATCAAGTTGAATGGAAATCACCATTTGAGGAGGAAATGATTTTCTGAATTCTTTTTTATTTTCGTTCCACTATTTTAATCTCTGACTATCTGATAGATAATGCTCGATGCCGATGTATTCGGATTTCCGATCCTGAATTGTTTTAAGCTGGAATCCTTTGTTAGTCTGTTGAGGAAAAAGTATTATTTTCGCCGTGGTATTTAAAATGGAGGCTGGATACAAAGTTTGATGCGTAGCTTTACTTTTTATAGTGGAAATTGGGAGTTATTTTTTGGTAAAATTTAAAACAATTTTCATTTGACCCAAAAAACGGGGACCACAGATAGTGGATTGTCAAACTTTCCATAAACAGCTTTAAATAGAATCGGGGTGTAGCGCAGCTTGGTAGCGCGCGTCGTTCGGGACGACGAGGTCGCAGGTTCAAATCCTGTCACCCCGACAGCAGTAAGGAAGACGGATGCCGGATCGGTATCCGTCTTTTTGTTTTCAATGTTGGAGTTCTGGATATCCCACCTGAATTATCATTTAATCCCTAAAGCCGGCGCATTCCGTGATCCTTTTGGATAAAAAAAAGTGAGACTGCCTTTTCAGACAGCCTCACACAGGTTAGGTATATGCCCTTTGCTTTTTCCGGTTAAGCTTATTTCATTTTCAGGATCGGCAATTAATGACCCATCCCGATGGATAGAATGGTCGCACTCAATTTGTCTTTTGAAACACCCTTGATGGTGTTCTTGACCATTACTTTGCTTTGCGATGGAACAAGGCGTACCTCTTTGCCAAAAGGAGTTTTGTAAGTTACCTCCAGGTCCATTGGGCCACTGTTGGTGATTCTGGTTAGGACGACGCTGTCAAAATCCGGATCGTAGACCACTTCATTTTCGGGGTAGAGTTCGATTTTGATGAA
>JAJTBP010000032.1 GCA_021286825.1 Marinilabiliales bacterium
TTGGCGCTGTGTGCAAAATAGGCGGTAGCAATCAGGTCTTTCTCGGTGGTGGCTCCCGGATAGGAGGAGCTGTTGGTAGCAAAGGCCAGCCAGTCACCAAAATGGGGATCGCCGGTCCAGAGGTTTTTCGCTCCTGCCCGGGCATGCATGTATTCGACCCACGCCTTCATGCTCTTGTATTGCTCGGCGAGGATCCGCTTGTCACCGTAGACCTGATAGACCGTCCACGGTACGATCAGCGAGGCATCAGCCCAGGCTGTCGCTCCCCCGTCACCCTTCAGTACATCGGGAATGACGTGCGGAACACGGCCATTTTCCAGCTGGTCGCAGGTAAAATCTTTCATCCATTTGGTGTAGAAGGCCGACACATCGAAGTTGAAGGCCGCCGTCATGCTAAAGACCTGCGCATCGCCGGTCCAGCCCAGACGCTCATCCCGCTGCGGACAGTCGGTCGGCACATCGACGAAGTTGCCCTTTTGTCCCCACTGGATGTTGTGCTGCAGCTGGTTGATCAGACTGTCGGAGCAGGCAAAGGAGCCGGTCGGCGCCATGGCGGAGTGGATCACCACACCGGTGACCTGATCCAGCGTCGGTTCGCCCTTGAGTCCTTCCAGCTTCACAAAACGGAACCCGTGGAAGGTGAAGAGGGGTTGATAAATCTCCTCGCCGCCTCCTTTCAGGGTATAGGTATCGGTACATTTGGCTGCCCTGAGGTTGTCGGTATAGAAATTACCGGCCTTGTCCAGCACCTCGGCAAATTTGACAACCACCTTGTCGCCGGCATTGCCGTTTACCTTCAGACGAACCACCCCGACCATGTTCTGTCCCAGGTCGAGTACCGACTCGCCCTTCGGCGTCTTGATCAGCTTCAGCGGCTTGATCTCCTGGATGGCCTGTACCGGCACACCTTGCGGGGCGATCAGCTTGCTCTTGTCGTAAGCCACCACCACTGCCGGACTCCAGCTACCATCCTTGTATCCGATTTTATCCCAGCCGGTCAGTTCCAGTCGGGCGTCGTAGGTCTCCCCATTGTAAATATCCGATTCCAGGATCGGTCCGGTGGTGGCCTTCCAGCCTGTGTCGGTGCCGATCACTTCGGTGGTACCGTCGGCATAGGTCACCACGAGTTGCGCCAGCAAGGCACTCTTCTCACCGTAATAGCTTCGCTGTCCCTTGAAGGCGATGTTTCCCCGGTACCAGCCGTCGCCCACCACTGCGCCGAGGGCGTTTTTGGCTTGCAGCTGAGCAGTCACGTCGTAGGTCTGGTACTGTAGCCGGTTCTTGTAGCTGGTCCATCCGGGGGTAAAGAGGTCATTGCCCACCTTCTTGCCATTGAGACGCAGCTCATACAACCCCAGGGAGGTGACGTAGACGCGGGCCGACTTGACCGCTTTGGCCAGGGCAAATTCCTTCCGGAAATATTGGGCCGGACGAGAGATCTTGTTGTCAGGTTCCTGACCGTAACCGATAAAAGAGGCCTTCCAGTCGGCCGGAGCCAGCAAACCCATCTCCCAGTAGGCAGGTTCGCTCCAGGGCGATGCCTTGTCCTTGCCGTCCCAGATGCGCACTTGCCACCACAGCCGCTGTCCCGACTTCGCCGCCGGACCGCCATAGGTGACATTCACAGAGGCATCCGACTTGACCTTGCCGGTGCTCCAGACCACCTTGCTGCCGCTCAGTTCCCCGGCCGAGGACGCCACGCGGATCTCGTAGGCGCTTTGCATAAAATTATTGTCGGCGGTGCTGATCTGCCAGCTGAAACGCGGCTGCTGCACATCGATCCCCACCGGGTTGACATGGTACTCACTCTTCAGCGCGGTCACGCTGCTCTTCGAAAAGGCCGACCAGCAAAGCAATGCCATCACAACGGTCAGCACCGCTTTCCTGAAAGGGTTAAGACGATTTTTCATGTAGATTTATTTTAGTTGATGATTTGGCCGGAAGATGCGCCATTTGCTGCCATTCCGGTTCCCCGGTTACCGGCAGCCGACCGGGCACTCCCGCAATCCTTTCTTCAAAGATAGTGATTGAGGCCGAATAACCATTGGCAGCAGGGTACGGTTGTCGAATTTCTTTGCACAAAAATTTTTCCCCTTCCGGGGATCGACTCCGGCAAAAGCCTACCTTTGGATATGGACGATTTCTCTCAAATCTGCTTTGTCTGCAGCCGGCCCAAAGAGGGGATGCATCGCCATCCGCAGGTCAACCTGCCCATCTGCAACGACTGCTCCGGCACCGACGCCGAAAAACAGGCCCTCGACGACCTCACCGAAGGTCTGGCAGAGGGATTTGTGTGCGGATGTATTTGAGGAATGAGGGCATGGGGCATGGGGCATGGAGCACTGAGAAGGGACACCGGAGACCGGAGACCGGAGATCGGAAGAAAGCGCAGGAATATGGGAATAATGATGTTTGAACGTTACAGTCCCCTCAATCCCTTCATTCCCTTCAATCCCTTCATTCCCTTCATTCCCTTCAATCCCTTCAATCCCTTCAATCCCTTCAATCCCTTCAATCCCTTCAATCCCCTCAACAACCACGCTCTTACTGAAACGTAGTGATCCTGCTTCTTTTGAGGTATTTGTCGATGATCTGGACGAGGCGGGTTTTGTTGATTGGTTTGGTGACGAAGTCGTTGCATCCGGCTTCCATGCTTTTCTTGCGGGTGGGATCGGAGGCATAGGCGGTGACGGCGATGATGGGGATGTCGGCATCGTTTTCGCGGATCTTCATGGTGGCTTCCCAGCCGTTCATCTCGGGGAGTTGCACATCCATCAGGATCAGGCTGTAGTTGTTTTTGAGGAACATGGTGACGGCATCCTTGCCATTTTCGGCCCGTTCGTAATTGAGGTTCATGCTGGTGAGGATGGAGCGCAGCACCTGGTAGTTGATGTCTTCGTCTTCCACGATGAGGATGGTCTCCTGGTTGAACTGCTTGTGTTCCGGTTTTGGCTGGGCCGTTTCATCGTTCTTCTCCTTGCGGTTGTGGATTTTGGGGATGTCGAAGATGAAGCAGCTTCCCTTTTCCGGTTCGCTCTCCACGCGGATGGATCCGCCGTGTTTTTCGAGGAATTCCTTGCAGAGGATGAGTCCGAGACCCGTTCCTTTTTCATTTTCGGTGCCGTATTTGGAGTGTTGCTTGTTGAGAATGAAGAGGTTGTTTTTTGTTGTTTCGTCCATTCCCACGCCGTTGTCGACGATCAGCACCTCGGTCTTGTGGTCGTGGTTGAGGATCTTGACCTCGATCATTCCTCCCCGGTAGGTATATTTGATGGAATTGCCGATCAGGTTTCGGAAGACCGTCTGGATCATGTTTTGGTCGCCGAAGATGTAGATGTCCTCCGTCGCATCGAAGATGAGTGAGATGTTCTTGGAGAAGGCCGTTGGCACCAGGTTTTTGACGATGTTGTCGACCGTTTTGGTCAGGTTGAAGATCTCGGGACGGAAGACCAGGTTGCCGGTTTGAATCACGGCCCAGTTCAGCAGGGTCTCGAGCAGGTTGTAGGTCGACCTGGCCGAATTTCTCAGGATCTCCAACATCTTGAGCTGTTCGTCCTGACTGAAGCTGTCGTAGCTTTCGATCATCACTTCGAGGAGGTCGGCCGAGGTGCCCACTGGTCCGCGCAGGTCGTGGGCAATGATGGAGAAGAGTTTATCCTTGGTGGTGTTGAGGGCCTTGAGTTCTGCCTCGTTGCGAATCAGTTCGTTCTCGATGTTTTTCCGGTCGGTGATGTCCAGGAAGATGCTGAGGCTGTTTTCATAGTCTCCTTTATCGCTGAAGGTGGGGGTGGTGGTGATGAGCATCACCCGTTTGGCGCCGTCGGGTCGTACGAACTCCAGTTCATAGGTGCTCTGACTGCCAGCCTTGTGTAGTTCCGTCTCCTTTTTGACGGTCAGCATCGATTCGGTAGTAACGAATTCATCGAGTCGGCGGCCGATGAGTCCACCCTGATCGACTCCCATGATCTTGTCGGCAGCCGGATTGGCGAAGATGTACCGCAGCTCCCTGTTGAGGATGCCGAGTCCTTCTCCCTGGATGTTGATCAGATTCTTGTATTTTTCTTCGCTTTCGCGGAGTGAATTTTCGATGGCCTTTCGCTCGGAGATGTCGTTGACCGAGATGACGTATTCGTGGAGGGTATCCTCATAGAAAACAGAGATCATGCCAACCCGGACCTCGCCCGTGCGGGTGATGAAATCCAACTCATAATGGGAAGGGACACCCGGGTCCTTAGCCAGCCGGCGCTGGTTGAAACTCAACAAACGTTCAGCCTCATGGGGTGGGATCAATTTCAGCCAGGATTGACCGATCACCTCTTCCCTTGTGAAACCGGTCATCTCGCAATAGGCATCGTTGATCATGATCACGTGTGATTCGGCGTTGATGATCAGGATGGAGGAGGTGTTGTTTTCGAAGATGAGCCTGAAACGCTCACGGCTCAGGATGGCTGCTTCGTCGGAGCGTCTGAGCCGATAATCGAGGATACGAAAGAAGAGAAAGGTGATCAGGATGGAAAGCAAGGAGGAGGCAAAAAGTTTCAGAATCAACATGTTTAGGTGATTCTGGTCGCTGAGGATGGAGAACTTGTCGAGGTATTCGTCCAGCAGGATCAGCAGAAACGAGAGGGGAATCAATGAAAAAAGCAATCTGAACTCTTCAGATTTTTTATCGAATATGCGGTGGAGAAATTTTGACATGATCGGTGAATTGAGATCAGAAAAAGGATCTGTAAGAAACTTTTTGTTCAATAACAAATGACAGGGACAAATGGTTCTAAAAGGGAAAGAGTTTTTGAAGTAAGTTCAAAAAATCAATTCAGGTGTTGGGTAAAAAAGATGATCGACTGAATGATCTGGGGAACTACCGGCAGATCCGGATTGTTCAGGGTAGCGGTCTGAGCCATTTTCTCGATGGTTGAAATCGATTTCAACACATGGTTCATGTCGGGAATCAGCTCTTTTTTTGCATTTGGGCAGGCATTGGCCAGAAGGTCCAGGTCCTTGAATTTGACCTGGGCATCCATGGTTCCAAGAATCAGCAAAACGGGTATTTTCAGTTTGGCGATCTCCTGTTGCGGATTGTGTCGAAACCATGAGATCAGGTAGGGCTGTACCTCTTCACGGAAGAGTGGTTTGAAGTGGGGAGCGACCTTCTGCAGGGTGTCGCCACTTTTCAGCTTTTCGATGATTTTTGCACAACCTTCCTGGTATTCCTGGGAATGTGAACGGAGTTGCTCCCGGAAATAGACATCGGCGGGTTCACCGAGTCCGGCGATGGAGATGTATCCGTTGACGGCCTTGTTGTTGACGGAGGCCAACATGCCAATGAGGGCACCTTCGCCATGACCGGCCAGAATGATTTTCGAGAAACGCTTGTCGCCCGAGAGCTTGTCCACCCATCCTCTGGCATCCTCCACATAATGGCTGAAGAGCAATCTGCCCTTGGAGGGGATGGCCGAGGTGCTGTTCCCAACGGCACGTTTGTCATAACGAACCGAGGCAATCCCGTTTCTCCGGAGCGATTCGGCCAGCAGTTTCAAACAGTTGTTTTTCAGGTTGGGCTGATTTCCGTCGCGGTCGCAGGGTCCGGCATCCGAGATCAGCAGGACCACAGGGGCGGGTAACCGATTTTCGGGCATCATCAGGCTCCCCTGAAGATCGCCGGTCGGCGTAGACAAAACAATGGGCAAATCCTGAGCATGAAGCAGCGGAATGGTACATGCCAGGAAACAATAAATCAGGAAGAAGCGTAGAAACAAAGGGAATTTCATGGCTCTCATATTATGTTTGGCAGGATAAAAATAGAAAATTCTTGTGATATTGCGAAGGAATTTATTTTTCGTCGGCCGTTCTTGGGAGTCGGGACCCAATTTGCCAACTGACCCAATCGGTCAGCGGTAAGAAAAGGCCGGATTTTTTGTCTTATGCATGCATTTGATTCATAAATAGATATAAATTTTAACGGGAAAAAATTCATTGACCATGAAGAATTATTTGTTGGCTTTTCTGTTTGTTGGCTTGCTGTTTGCCTTCAAGAGTGACAAACCGGCCTATGCGCTCTTTGATGCCAAAGGCAGGCAGGTTCATTATGCTGATTTGCTTGAAAAGGCCTCCGAGGCGGAGGTGATCCTGTTCGGGGAACAGCATGACAATCCCATTGATCACTGGCTGGAGCAGGAGTTGACGAAGGATCTTCATGCTGCCAGAAAGGGGCAACTGGTGCTGGGTGCGGAGATGTTTGAAGCCGATGACCAGATTGTGGTCGACGAGTATCTCTCCGGATCTCTTTCGGAGAAGGGGCTAAAGGACGAGTGCAAGTTGTGGACCAATTTCCCCACCGACTACAAGCCATTGCTCGATTTCGCGAAAAAGAACGGGCTTCGGTTTGTGGCCACCAACATTCCCCGCAGGTATGCCAACATGGTTTATGGCAAAGGTCTGGAGAAGCTTGACAGCGTGGCTCCGGATGCGAAAAAGTGGATTGCTCCGTTGCCCATTGCCTATGACAAGAGCCTCAAATGCTATGCCGATATTTTCAACGCAGCCAAAGGTCATGGTGGAGAGAATCTTCCGAAATCGCAGGCGATCAAGGATGCCACCATGGCTTGGTTCATCCTCCAGCATCTGGAACAAGGAAAGAGCTTCCTGCATTTCAACGGATCCTACCACAGTGACTTGCACCAGGGGATCGTCTGGTACTTGAAACAGGCCAAGCCGGACCTGAAAATCCTGACCATCTCATCCGTTGAGCAGGAGGGATTGGAGGAAGTAGCAGCCGACAACGCCGGTCTGGGTGACTTTGTACTGGTGACCCCCACTTCCCTGAGCAAATCCTACAGACCCTGATGCAACGGGTCATTGATTTTTTGGCTTCGGGCCTCCTGCAGCCTGTCCGCATCACCTCACGGGAGAGTGAATGGCTGGAGCCCTTCCTTTTGCTCTACCAGGAATCCTTTCCCATCGAGGAACGGAGGGCAGCAGAGGAGCTTGTGGAAAGGCTGGCCTTGCCGGAGATGCATCTGATGGCGTTGCTGGCGGATCAGAAATGTGCTGGATTGTTGGTGGTATGGATCTTTCCGGGATTTCTCTATGTGGAACACCTGGCCTTCGCGGAACCCTTCAAGGGGCGCGGAAACGGTAAGCTGGTCCTGGAAGCACTTCGGTTGCGGGAACTTCCCATCTTGCTGGAGGTGGAGGATCCCCATGATGCGGAGAGTCTTGGGCGAATCCGCTTTTATGAAAAATCGGGATTTTCGGCCTTGCCCGTTCCCTATCTCCAGCCACCTTACCGCCCCGGTGAATCGGTGCCTGCCATGTCCCTATATTCGGATCGGGTGGGGTGGGAGCCCGATGTGTTACAGAAGGCCATTGCCCATTTTCATCATCGTGTTTACGGGAAATGAGCTTTTACCTGGGGATGTGCTGAAATTCTTGGTTATCTTTGAACGGCTGCCCTTGCAGGAAATACCCGTCGGGACTGTTACCCGAATGTGCAGCTGACCGTACGACTATAAACTATTAACAAACATCTGATCATTCATGAGTAAGATTCTATCCGTTCTTTTCCTCCTGTCCGTTTTCTCTGTTTCAGGGCAGGCACAGGAACTCCGGTTCAATGCATCCGGCGAATTCAAAATCCTTCAGTTTACCGATTTGCACATCAACTACAAGCATGGGGCCAACGATCCCGTCTTCGACCTGATTGCCGAGATTGTCGATGCCGAACATCCCGATCTGGTCATGTTTACAGGGGATATTGTGGTGAAGAAAAACCCAAAGGAGATTTATCAGCGGATCGCCAAAATATTGGCGGATCGCAAGACCTATTGGGCTGAGGTCTTGGGAAATCACGATGAGGAATTTGGTACCACACGGGATGAAAATGTAGAGATTCTCCATCAAATGCCTTTTTGCCTGACGGCGAAGCAAGCCAACATCAAAGGAGCCTCAAACTTTATCCTGCCGGTGACTGGCAGGCAAGGGAAGCCGGGTGCCTATATTTTCGGGATCGACTCACAATCCAGCAGCAAGGATCTCTCCAAGTCCGACGGATACGATTGGTTTGGACTGGACCAGATCGTCTGGCTCAACAACCAGACGGCGAAGCAAACGGAGTTGAATGGCGGGAAGATCGTACCTTCCGTCGCCTTTTTCCACATCCCCTTCATCGAATACAATGATGCCTGGAACAATCCGGAGATCAAACCGATCGGTGTCAAGAACGAAGGGGTTGCCTGTCCGATGCTAAATGCCGGCATGTTTACGGCGATGGTGGAGAGTGGCAGCATCATGGGTACCTTTGTGGGGCACGACCACACCAATGATTACATCGGCGTATCGCACAACATCGCCCTGGTGTATGGTCGCTGTGGGGGTGGAGTGAATGCCTACGGTGATCTGCCCGATGGTGGCCGTGTGATCGTCTTGAAGGAGGGCAAACGCTCTTTCGACACCTGGATTCATGAAAAGGGGGGTAACATCGTGCTGAAATGCAACTTCCCGGAATCTTTCCCTTTGATTCCCAAGAAGAAAAAATAGTCAGGAATGCTTCCTGGACCGGAAATGGGGTGAGTCGCCCCATTCACCGTAACCGATCTCGCTATCGGTAAGGGCCAACCTTGCATCGAGACATCCCGTACACTGTTCGGGTTCCTCATCGGTGCAAGGTTTGTTGTTGTATAGCAGGTAGTTGTTGCGGTAACTTCCCGGGGTGATGTTGGGCATGATGATGTTGGCTCCGGCATTGACGGCCTTTTCCCGACCCAGAGGATCGATGGCTTGCAAGGCAGTAGTGGCGGCGATGTTGAGGTCGGGCATCATCAGCCGGAGGATGGCTACCATCTTCAGTGACAGGTTGAATCGGTCGGCCAGCGTGAGTCCTTCGGCCGCCATTCCTTTGAAGGGGGTGTCGTCGTGGGCGATGAAGGGTCCCATGCCGACCATGTCGGTATCGAATTGCTGAAAGAAACGCAGGTCATTTGCCAGGTCGCGGTAGGTCTGGAAGGGAGCACCGATCATGATGCCGGTACCGGTCTGGTAACCGGTAGCCTTGAGGAGGTTCAATGCCTGGATACGATCCTCAAACCGATGTTTGGAATCCTGTGGGTGAAGTTTCGCATAGAGCTGCGGATTGCTGCTTTCGATCCGGAGCAAGTAACGGTGCGCACCGGCTTCAAACCACCGTTGATAAGTCTCGGCCGACTGTTCCCCAAACGACAGGGTGATGCCCAACTGGTCATTGCTGAGCTGCTTGATTTCGCGTATCAACCTTTCGATGCGGTCGGCAAAGGCACGGTTGGTCACCTCTCCCGATTGAATCACCACCGATCCATAGCGTTCCCGGTAGGCAAATGCGGCAGCGTCCAGTACCTCGCGGTCGGTCAGGTTGTAGCGCAGCACCTTTTCGTTGGATCGCCGGATGCCACAATAGAGACAATCCTTTTCGCAGACATTGGAGAGCTCGATCAGTCCCCTGAAATAGACTTTGTTGCCGACCTGTCTGCGTTTCATCTCACCCGCTCTTTGCAGCAGTTCGATCCCTTCCTCCTTTTCCGCCTTCAGCAGGGTGATGAGGTTTTCTTCCGAGAAATCGCGGTTGTCGAGGATTTGTCCGATGGCTGTCATGTTGCAAAGATAACA
The DNA here is from genome assembly GCA_021286825.1 of Marinilabiliales bacterium. Lineage (GTDB taxonomy): Bacteria > Bacteroidota > Bacteroidia > Bacteroidales > Prolixibacteraceae > CAINVV01. The sequence continues at coordinate 9,640 of JAJTBP010000032.1, forward strand.
ATATGTAGGCTTTTGGTGGAATTCGCCTCAAAAGCGCTAATTTTGTCGCCGTTATGACAAAGAAACGCGTCTGCATAGGTCTCTCGGGAGGCGTCGACTCGAGTGTTGCTGCCTGGTTGCTGAAGGAACAGGGGTATGACCTCTTTGCCCTTTTCATGATCAACTGGAAGGAGACAACCGGAACGATTACCTCCTCCTGTACCTGGGAGGATGACCTCATCTTTGCCGAGATGACGGCAAAAAAACTGGATATTCCCTTTCATGTGGTCGACCTGTCTGAACATTACCGTTCGCGGGTAGTGGAGTACATGTTCTCGGAATATGAGAAGGGGAGGACCCCCAATCCGGATGTGCTGTGCAACCGGGAGATCAAGTTTGATGTCTTCATGCAAAAGGCGATGGAGTTGGGGGCCGACTATGTGGCTACCGGACACTACTGTCGTCGTGACGAGGTGGAGGTGGATGGCAAACGGGTGAGCAGGCTGCTGGAGGGTGTCGACCCCAACAAGGACCAGAGCTACTTTCTTTGTCAGCTCAGTCAGGAACAGCTGTCCAAAGCGCTCTTCCCAATCGGCCATCTGCTGAAACCGGAGGTTCGTGAGATCGCGCGCCAACAGGGACTCATCACGGCTGAGAGAAAGGATTCGCAGGGGATCTGCTTTGTCGGAAAGGTGGATCTGCCGGTCTTTCTGCAGCAACAATTGTTGCCCAAAAAAGGCAATGTGATCCTGGTACCTGCCTCCTTCTCGGCAAAAAAACGAATCGATGTCACAAATCGTGCTGACTTGCCTAAGCTAACCACTGCCTTCCCCTTCAAACCCTGGCACGGAACTGTGATCGGAGAGCACAATGGGGCCCACTTCTATACCATCGGACAGCGCAAAGGCTTGAACATCGGTGGCTTCACTGAACCACTCTTTGTCCTGGCGATTGATGTCCACCGCAACATCGTCTATGTCGGCGAAGGCAAGGAACATCCTGGTCTCTTTCGTCCAGGACTCTTCATCGCCGCACCCGAGCTGCATTGGATCCGTCCGGACAGGAAGGTTCCGGTCGGGGAAGAGGCCGACTATCTGGTACGCGTCCGATACAGGCAGCCGCTGGAAAAGGCCAACCTCCTCATGCGGGAAGAGGGGGCTTACCTACTCTTCGCAAGAGAGCAAAGAAGCATCACTGCCGGTCAATTTGCCGCCTTGTACGAGGGAGAGGAGTTGGTTGCCTCCGGTGTGATCGCCTGATCAAAAGTTCTAGGAGTGTCCTCCGACGATGATTCGCATCATCTTGAGGTTCAGAACGATGAACCTGAAAATTTGCCACAGGAAATTTTTACGCCAGAATTTGGTTGCCTTGGTAGGCAGTGGGGGATAGGACTCTTCGTAATATCCCCTGACTATATTTTTTGCCATAATTTTCGTTTGGGTTGCTTGAAGGTTTAGCTCATTCAGGAATCAGCCACCAGAAGGGATAGCCTTTTGCCTTGTGGATGAACATGTAGTGAAGGAATAGTTTGATCCAGTGGCCGGCCAAACCAGCTTCGCCCACCGTGTATTTCACATCCCTTCCCCACATCGGGTATTTTTCCCAGTCCGGAACGATGGGAAAAACCGTCATGGTGGCAGCATTTCCGCGGAAGAAACCATAACCTGCCGAGACCACACAGGCTGCACCCATTTTGCCCATGGAGGCTTTGTGCTTGAATTCCTTGCTCCCTTTGATCTTTTCGACGATGTTCAGTGCCACGATCTTTCCAATAACGCCCGAGGGCATGCCGGTGCGAGGAGGAGAAGGCGTGATCAGTGTCCCGTTCGGACTCTTCATCGGTTTGGAGATCTGGTGGGGTGGGGCAAAGGCGATCCCGGTGGCAAAGATGTTGTCGAAGAGCGGACTTTGATAGGTGGAGGGCCAATCCTCGACCGACCACTCCTCAAATGGTTTGGCTGTGTAGTCGGCATCCACCTTCATGAAACCGCTCGGGGCAAACATGGCGGCAGTCAGATCACTTCCATCCTTGCGGTAAGCCTTGAATCCCGATCCGGCGAAAGCCGGTATCAGCATGGCAAAATCAAAATCCATGTGATTCATCTCGCCGTCCAGCGTTTCGTAGTGGGCCCGCTTCTCTTCCACCTTGAAGACCCCGGCCCGTTTGATCCATCGGATGCCATACTCGGCCAGGATCGATTCGCTGAAGACTTTGGTGGAGGTGACGTAACCCCCGCGTTGGATGAAGGCGCCACCCATTCCGAAATCTCCCAACTCATACTCATTGGAGATCCAGGTGATCTCTGCCTTGTCCTGCAATCCCCTTTCCCGAATCTGGTGGGCTACGTTGAGGGCATATTCGAAGGCGGCACCCTGACAGGTGGCGGCGGCATGTCCGGTTCCAATCAGAAATCGGATGGTTTCGCCCTGTTTCATGCGCTCGAAACAAACCTGAAGGGCATCCCATGTCTTCACGGCATGGTCGCAAGAACAGACGGAGTGGGTGAACTTCTGCGGTCCCAATCCTTCCGTGGCCTCGAAATTGAGTTTGGGTCCTGTGGCGTTGACGAGGTAGTCATAGGTGATCTTCTCGGTCGTGCCTTGTTTGCCATCGCCTGTGTATTCGATCGTGACGAAGGGTTGGGAGAGGGTGGCATCCCCTTCGGGCCAGAGGGTGGTAGCCTTGGCCTGTTTAAAGTCGATTTTCCACCGATCGTAAACCGGTTTCAGTTTGAACCGAACCTGATCGATGGTCATTTTTCCAACGCCCACCCAGATGTTGGATGGGATCCACTGGTAGTAAGCTCCCGGACTGACCACCACCACTTCATGTTTTCTTCCCAGTTTTTTCTTCAAAAAGGCCGCCGCCGTATGACCGGAGATGCCGGCGCCGAGGACCACAATTTTTGCCATGGTTTGTTAGTTTAGCGTAAAACGGATTTAACAATAATTTTTTGAATCCCTTGTCAAATTCCGTAGAGGAAATTCCCTGAAAGATAATAAATTTGAAAAAGCATAAATTCCGAAAAGGAAAATATTTGTAAGGATTACATTTTATTTCAACGCAGTTAAACTCAAATTTGCAGATGAAAAAAGAAAAGAAGGGCATTCGGGGTTGGTTAAGGGTTTTGATGATTGTCATCCCTTTCGGTCTGTCGGTAGGTCTTATGCAGATGATTGCAGCCAAGGCATTGGGGTTGAATCTGGCCAACAGATCGATGCAGCTGACCACTTTCCAGACCTTCGTCATGGAAATGGCAATGGTTGCCGGAACCCTTCTGGTGGTTTGGTTCTTCAGAAAATTTGTAGACGAGGCAAGTTTTGTCAGTCTGGGCTTTGGGACCCAACAACTAAAACAGGAGGTCGTTTCGGGCCTTGTCACCGGTACGCTCTTGATTGTGATTGGATTTGTCACGTTGCTTTCGCTGGGAGAGATCAGGGTCACCGGTTTTCATCCCGAGCTCTCCTCCCTGGTGATTTCCATTTTGCTTTTTGTAGCGGTTGCTTTTGTTGAAGAGTTGCTGTTCCGCGGTTACATTTTGAGCAACCTGATGCGCTCCATGAATCGTTGGATCGCCCTGCTGGTATCGTCCCTGCTCTTTGCCGGGGTACACATGGGGAATGCCCATTTTGTGCCCTTGAGTTTTTTCTCCATCCTTTTGGCCGGCATTTTGCTGGGCTTGCCCTATGTTTTCACCAAGTCGCTCTGGTGGCCGATGGCCCTTCATTTTAGCTGGAATTTCTTTCAGGGGACCATCTTCGGATTCAACGTAAGCGGCAACGCCGAGTACAACCTGATCACCCAGTCGCGCAACGGGGATACCTTGCTGAATGGCGGTGCTTTTGGTTTCGAGGGATCGCTGCTGGCTATTCTGCTGCTTTTGGGAGCGGCGGTGTGGTTCGGCGTCGTTCATTTCAAGGAGGAGAGACGACAACTGGCCCTGGCAGTCGCAGCCGAAGTGGTGACACCTGTTGCTGTGGAAGCGCCTGCCACTGAGGACTAACGGTCCTGCGCAACCCTTTTCTGCACATAAATGGGTAGGAAATATACCCTCTTTCGGGTATTGGAACAGTCCCTTTCAAATGAGAATTTTGTACCGTTGAAGGAGTAGCATATCCTTCAACAAATGCTCATTTGAATAAGCCCAGTAAACAAATCATCGAATCATGAAAGCAGAAAATATCTTGCAGACCATCGGTCAGACACCCCATGTACGGATCAACAGACTGTTCCCCAATGAATATAAGGTCTACACCAAACTGGAACGGACCAATCCTGCCGGTAGCATCAAAGACAGGATTGCCCTTTCGATGGTGGAGGAGGCCGAAAAGACAGGTCTTCTGAAACAAGGCAGCGTCATCATTGAACCCACTTCCGGCAATACCGGCATTGGATTGGCGCTGGTGGCGGCTGTCAAAGGATATCGCCTGATTCTGACCATGCCTGATTCCATGTCTGTCGAGCGCAGAAGCATCCTGACGGCCTATGGCGCAGAACTGGAGCTGACCCCAAGGGAGTTCGGAATGAAAGGTGCCATTGCCAAGGCCCGTGAATTGGCCGAGCAAATACCCGGCAGCTGGATTCCGATGCAATTTGACAATCCCTCCAACAACCTGGCCCATGAATTGAATACGGCAGCCGAGATCATCGCCGATTTCCCCGAAGGGATTGACTACCTCATCACCGGTGTAGGTACGGGCGGACATATCTCGGGCGTTGCCAAGGCCCTGAAGGCCAAATTTCCCCACATTAAGGTTTTTGCCGTGGAACCCGCAGCCTCACCCGTGATCAGTGGCGGTTCTCCCAGTCCGCATCCACTCCAGGGTATCGGTGCCGGCTTTATTCCCAATAACCTCAAGGTCGAATTGCTGGACGGTGTGATCCAGGTTGAAAAGCGTGAAGCTTTTGAATACACCCGTCGTGCAGCCCGTGAAGAAGGACTCTTCATCGGTATCTCATCCGGCGCCTCACTCGCCGCCGTAGCCAAAAAATTACCGGAAATTCCGGCCGGTTCGACGGTGTTGACCTTCACCTACGACAGTGGAGAGAAATATTTGTCGATAGAAGGCCTGTTTTGAAAACGGAAGAGACCAGGCAGAGGGAATGAAGGGAATGAAGGGATTGAATGGAATGAAGGGATTGAAGGGAATGAAGGGAATGAATGGAATGAAGGGAATGAAGCTTTTGGAAGAGTAAAGAATTTTTGGTTTTTGAGTACCCTATGGAAATCAGACGCATGATTTACACTACCCATATTATCGGAAACCCGAAACGCGGTCAAAGAAAATATACCAACACAAAAACCGTTTTCCCGATGATCAATCTACCTTAAAAGCTGTCTGTCTGACAACTTATAATGTTCTGCAAAAATAGATTGTGACGATCAGTGCTTTGGGAATCATAGTTCATGGGGCTTGGTGCATGGGGAAAGAAAACCGAAGACCGGAAGAAGGCGCAGGAATCCGGCACAGGAAAATGGGAAAAATGATGATTGAACCTTACAATCCCTTCAATCCCTTCAAACCCCTCAATCCCTTCAATTCTTACAATCCCCTCAATCCGTCTCCTTCCTATCTTTTCCGCTTCAGCAGCACCACATTTTCCACGTGGTGGGTGTGTGGAAACATGTCGACGGGATGGACCTCCATGACCTCATAGCTCTCCTGCATCAGCAAAAGATCCCTCGCCTGCGTGGCGGGATTGCAACTGACATAGACGACCCGGTCGGGTTGGGCGGTCAGGATGGTCTGCACCACCCGTTCATCCATTCCGGCACGGGGCGGGTCGGTGATGATGACATCGGGCTGACCGTGTTCGGCAATAAAGGCTGGCGTAAGGATATCTTTCATGTCGCCCGCAAAAAAGCGGGTGTTTTCGATTCCATTGTGGGCCGAATTGATCTGAGCATCTTCAATGGCTTCCGGGACATATTCGATCCCTATCACCTGGGCTGCCGAACGGGCGACAAAATTCGCGATGGTGCCGGTTCCCGTATATAGATCATAGACCACCTCATTTCCGGTCAGTCCGGCCATCTGCCGGGCAATTCGGTAGAGTTCCAAGGCTTGCCGGGAATTGGTCTGATAGAAGGATTTCGCTCCGATTTTGAAGCGTAGATCCTCCATCTCCTCGATCAGATGGTCCTCCCCCTTGAAAACATGTACCACCCTATCGGTGATGGTATCATTACCCTTGTCGTTGATCACATACAGCAATGAGACGATCTGTGGAAACTGGGCCGCGAGGTGATTCAGCAATCCCTCCCTGGCCGGTTTGTCATCGTCGTGGAAGACCACAATGACCATGGTCTCTCCTTTGGAATTGTTTCGGATGGTGAGGGTTCTCAGCAACCCGGTTTTGTTCCGGAGGTCGAAGAAACTCAGACGATTTTCCAGCGCATAGGCTTTCACCGCATTGCGGATGGCGTTGGAGGGTTCCGGCTGTAGCCAGCAGTGCCGGATGTCCATCACCTTGTCAAACATGCCCGGGATGTGGAACCCCAGGACATTTTGATCGGTGATCTCATGTTGGGAGCGAATCTCCTCTTCGGTGAGCCATCGGCGGTTGGAAAAGGTGAATTCCAGTTTGTTGCGGTAGTAGGTGCTCTGATCGGAGCCCTTGATCGGATGGAGCAGCGGTATCTGCAGCCTGCCGATCCGCGTGAGTTGGTCGACCACCTGTTTCTGTTTGTAGAAAAGTTGTTTCTCGTAGGGCAGGTATTGCCACTTGCAACCCCCGCAAAGGTCAAAATGTTCGCAGAATGCGGGAATACGATCTGCCGATGGCCGTTTCAAGGCCACTACCCGGCCTTCCATGTATTTTTCCCTTTTCCGGGTAACCTGGATATCGACGACGTCACCAGGAATGGCGTTGGTCGTAAAGAGGACCACACCTTCTACCCTTGCCACTGCTTTGCCCTCTGCTCCTGCATCCAGGATCTCTACGTCCTGAAAAAAGGGCAGATTTTTATTTTTTCTTCCCACGATGAATGCTCAATTGTATGAATGAATGAAAGTCTGCTTGTTGTTGCGAATCGTTTGGGTCATCAACCGTTGTCTGTTGTGCTAGAAACTGCTCCAGCGGATCTCTTCCGGATGACTCCATTTTCCCTGGGCGCGCAGCACCTGTTCGATGACATCCCGCACACAGCCTTCTCCCCCGTTTCGGGGCGAAATGTAAGCCGAGATCTCTTTGATTTCGGGGGCTGCATCGTTTGGACAGACGGGAAGTCCGACACGTCGCATGACGGTATAATCGGGGATGTCGTCGCCCATGTAGAGGATTTGGTCGGCCGTAAGGTCATGCTTCTCCAGAAACTCCATGAGACAAGGCAATTTGTCGAGCGTGCCCATGTAAATGTCCCGGATGCCCAGCCTTTCCAGTCGGCCCCTCGTATCCTGAGTCTTGCCTCCGGTAATGATGCAGAGGGGATAGCCACTGCGGATCGCATACATGATGGCATAACCATCCTTCATGTTGGCGGTCCTGACAGGGTCTCCTTCCGGTGAAAGGGTCAGGACGTTGTGTGACAATACACCGTCCACATCGAAGACAAATCCCCTTATTTTGCTTAGTTCTTCCTTAAAAAATGCCATAGTTTCTTTCTTTTTTTCCACGTGGGATCGCTGCCGGTACCTTGCCGCTTCTTCAATCCGGGTGGTACATGGTACGGATGCTCTGACTGACAGAGCGGTAGATGGACTGCCATTCCGAATGTTGTTCCAGCATTCGTTCATGAAGTGCCAGAATCGCCTCGTTTCCACGGATGGCTGGTCCCGTCTGAACTTCAACGGGCGGAAACTCCATTGCCTTGAGGGCTGTCTCCCGCAACAGGGGCTTCAGCAGCTCTGCATCCAGTCCCCGCTCCTGCAGCAGTTTTGATCCG
>JAJTBP010000033.1 GCA_021286825.1 Marinilabiliales bacterium
CAGCCTCTGCCACCCGAGCAAGGGCCATCTTATCGCTTTCATTCCACTGGGCCGTAAGTCGCCCTTTTTCCGCCAGCCATTGCTGGTGTTGCCATAGGTAAACGACGACAGAACCCACCAAAAAGGCCAGGATTGGGTAAAGGATTTCCATGTTCTATATTTTTCCTAAAATTAAAAAAGCGCAGACGATATCGTGCATGCGCTTTTGGATATTTTAACCGGAGGATGGGTTTTAATCGCATCTGCCCGTTTGTATTCCGGTCATTGCCTGCGGGAGCTTCATTCGTTCGGGAAACGGTAAATCCCCGGGTTCAATGGCATGATCTTCCATTTTCTTTTTGAGAATCAGGTCGAGTAGGGTGGGGACGGTGGCCGTAGAAGAATTTCCCAGGGTGCGGATCGTCATCGGCATGACATCCGGATTGAATTCCCTGATGCCGTAAAGTTTGAATACCCTCGTGAGGATCGCTTCATCCATTTTTTCATTGGCCTGATGGATCAAAACCTTCTTGATGTCGGTGAGATGAAGTCCGGCCTTGTCAAGGCTCTCCTTGACTACACCGGGAACTGTACTGAGCGCATAGGCATAGACCTTGTGCCCGGCCATCCGGATGTTGAGTTCGGTTCCATGATAATTGGGGTTCAGTGATACGCCCATCTTCAACATGACAGGATCGTTGTCAGACCTGCTGGAATGAGCCAGGATACCAACGGGTACTTCACTCTCAATTCCCTCGACAATTACGGCTCCTGAGCCATCGGAGAAGATCATCCGGTCCCTGTCGTAGGGGTCGGATACCCTGGAGTTGAGGTCGGATCCCACCACGAGTCCCCGTTTGAAATTTCCGCTGCGGATGTAGGAGTCTGCGGTAATCATGGCGGTAGTCCATCCCGGACATCCGGCAATCACATCGTGGGTCATGACCGAGGGATTTTTGATCCCCAATCCCAATTTGACCCGGTTGGCCATGGAGGGACACATGTCGGAACGATAAGTCCCGGGATAGATGTCTCCAAAATTGTGTGCGACGATGATAAAGTCCAGGGTCTCACGATCGATGCCCGATGAGTTGAATGCATTTTCAGCAGCAAAAATGGCCAGGTGGCTGGTTGCCTGATCGGATTCGGCATACCTTCTCTCCTCGATGTTTGTGATTTCCTGAAATTTGCGGATGGTATCCTCGTTGGGCGTCTCAAACTTTTGACCAGTTGCCGGATCATAAAATTCGGCGTTCAAAAAATAATTATTTGGAATTACAGTGGGGGGAATGTAGGATCCTGTGCCCACAATAACCGTACAAACCTTTTTACTCATAGTTTTAAATTGAAATTCTAAACTCTTTTAATTTCTCGTTGCTGATGGATTCCAGAACGAACTGTTTACCATCGAAAACACCATAGGTGAATTTGCGAATCCAGTCTCCCAGAATGATTAATCTGCAATCACTTTCCAGTGTCAAGTCCAACAGTATATGCCGATGGCCAAATACGATAAAGTCAAAATGTTCTTTTTTCAGCAGTTGTTTGGCAAACACCACCTGTTCTTCCTTCTCTTCGCCGTGAAATCCCTTGTCTCCATCTTTGTAAGACAGTCTGCTTTTTTTGGACCAGTGATGTGCGAGTCTGAAGGATAGATCCGGATGAATTTTAGCGAATGCCCATTGAGCCAATTTGTTGTGAAAAAAGTTCTTGATGAGCTGGTATCCGAAGTCCTTTTTCCCCAGGTCATCCCCATGCGACAGGAAAAATTTCTTTCCCATCAACTCCAGGGTCTCTGAGTCGGTATGAATCTGCATGCCGATCTCTTCGGAAAGGTAGTCGAAAGCCCAGATGTCATGATTGCCGGTGAAAAAATGGACGGGAATGCCCTGGTCACAGAGATCAGCCAATACGCCCAGAGACCGCACAAAACCTTTGGGAACGACTTTCTTGTATTCAAACCAGAAATCAAAAAAATCACCCATCAGGAACAGCATGGCTGCATCTTTCCGAATGGAACGAAGCCAGTCTGCAAAAAGCATTTCACGCTCTCTGTTGTCTTTCAGTGCCTTGGCCCCGAAATGCAGATCCGAAATGAAATAGATTTTTTTTTCAATAATCACTGCTGATTCTTTCTGACTGCTTTCAAATCAATGAGCGACAAAGATAGCCCATAATGCCGATTACACAAACAACAAGTGTTAAGAGATCATTACGATGAAAAGCGCTCATTCTCCATTTTTGGAGAAAGAAGTCGGCTAAAAATCAATTTGATAGCGTTTTAGCCACCGCATTGGTTAGCGCTGGGCCCTGTAGGTTTTTCCCGACGATTTTCCCCTCGCGGTCCAGAAGATAATTGGCCGGTATGGCTTGAATGTTGTAATTGATAAGGGCTGTAACGCTTCCTTTCATATCACCCACATTGATCCATGTCAACTTGTCCTCAGCAATGGCGGCTTTCCAGAGATCTTTGTTGTCGTCAATGCTGACCATGAAGATTTCAAATCCTTTTGGCTTGAAGCGGGCATAGAGTTCGGTCAGCATCTCGTTCATGATGCGTGAGGATTTATCTTTTGCCGACCAAAACTGCAACAGGACACATTTGCCATGTAAGGACCATAGATCCTTCTCGACTCCATAAACATCGGGGAGTTTGATGTTGGGGGAGTTGACCGCTTTTTGATCCATTAACTTGCTCAGGTTTGCATTCTTCTGTTCCTGCAGGATTTTGAGGGTATTGGTGTAAAGGGCCTTGACATGTTCATTGTTCGGGTGGACGGCAAAAAGGGCAGAAGCTGCCGTTTTCATGGCCTGAAAGTCGGTGGCCACATAGTCGTTTTCACCCCATTTCTGATAAAGTGCATAGACACTGGCCATGGAAAAGGGATTGGCTTTTACAAATCCATTCAGGTAGGCTGTGTAATCTGAGACCAGCTTGTTGAATTCACCGTTCCATCGGGTAAGATCCGTTGCATGGAGGGGATCATTCTGGTGCTTGCCGTAGAGTGCCTTCAGTGAATCAACTTTGGAGAGCACGGCATTGAAGCGCAGGGTAAGATCACGAATCTTATCACAATTGTCTGAACCACGTACCTGATAATCGGAGGCAAAATTTTTCCAGCTGCCTGTGATCACGGGATTTTCGGCAGAATCGACAAGTAAAGTGACAAAATTGCGGTCAGCATTCCCTAAAAGAAAGAAGGTGGGTTCGCTGACTTTCCCCTTCAATCGAAAGGATCCCGACTGATCCAGCTTTACCGAATCAACAGGCGACAAGCTGGTTAGATGGAGTTGGCTAAGGTAAAGGGTTTTGCCGGCTCCCCCTTCGATCTTTCCGGAAAGGGTGAAGTTGCTCTTTTTCCCGCAGGAAACGATCAGCATGAGTGCTGCCAGCAAGAGAAGTAATCTGTTCATTTTGTCCTTATTTTAAGCTAATTTGGCGATCATTCCGAAACCTGATCTACAATTTTCAGGTTCAATTGGAACAAAAATAGAAATTCGCAGCAAATTTTCGGCAAGAATTGGAAAGTTGGAGCCGACCTTGTGGCACAGGTTTCGTGATCTGGCCAAATTGCTACCTTTGCATTTTTAATTTATCCTGTGCAGATACACTACGGATTGGATTCATTTGTGGCAAAATTGCCGGTTGTCACCATCGGAACATTTGATGGTGTTCATCTGGGCCACAGGGAGGTGGTGACGGAATTGAAACGGATCGCCGCCTCTTGTGGGGGAGAATCTGTCATCTTCACTTTTTTTCCGCATCCGCGGATGGTGGTCAGTCCACAGAACAACGAGGTGCGACTGCTCTCCTCTGTCGGCGAAAAGATCGACCTTCTTGCGGATTTGCAGCCAGACCACCTTGTGATCTATCCGTTTACTCCGGAGTTTGCCGCCTTGTCCCATGCCGATTTTGTCAGGACCATTCTGGTGGATCGGATGCACATCTTTAAGCTCGTGACCGGTTATGATCACCGGCTCGGTCACGACCGGCAAGGAGATTTTCATTCGCTGGTCGGCCAGGGAGCCGAATTTGGATTTGAAGTGGAACAACTCCAACCGCTTTGGGTGGAGAATGTTACCGTGAGTTCGACCAAAATCCGGAGGGCCCTTGAGTCAGGAAACATCTTCCGGGCCAATCAACTTCTGGGATATGACTATGTCCTCAGGGGAGTGGTGGTCGAAGGGAAGAAGCTGGGGCGGACCATTGGGTTTCCAACAGCCAACGTAGTTCCCGAGGAGGCGCACAAACTGGTGCCTGCCAACGGAGTCTATGCCGTGGAAATCACCTGGAAGGAAAATCGATTTCGGGGGATGCTCAACATCGGATTCCGGCCTACCGTGAATGAGGATCCTGCACAACTGACCATCGAGGCAAACATCTTTGATTTTTCTGCAGACCTCTACGGGGAAAGCGTTACGCTTCATTTTGTGGATCGGATCCGTGATGAGGTCAGGTTCAATGGGGTAGAGGTACTCAAGCAACAACTCATGGCGGATAAAATCAGCACAATGCGTATCTTTGCAGCGAGATCACAGGCAAAAGGAGGTGACAATCTGGGGAGATAACCCTCCAGGAACAGCTTCTGCCACGATAAACAGCCCTGATTTTTGACAATTTTAAATTTGGAATGATGAGTGAATACAAAGTAAAAGACCTGGCCCTGGCCAATTTCGGTAGGCTCGAGATTGAGATAGCCGAAAAGGAGATGCCGGGTCTCATGGCCTTGCGTGCCAAATATGGTAAGGAAAAACCGCTTCATGAGGTAAGAATCATGGGGTCGCTTCATATGACGGTCCAGACGGCAGTTTTGATCGAAACATTGGTTCATTTGGGCGCCAACGTCCGTTGGGCCTCCTGCAACATCTTTTCGACACAGGATCATGCTGCCGCTGCCATCGCTGCCGCTGGCATTCCGGTATTTGCCTGGAAGGGCGAAACCTTGGAAGAGTATTGGTGGTGTACGGAAAGAGCCCTGGATTTCGGTCCCGGACTGGGTCCTCAGCTCATCGTGGATGATGGAGGAGATGCCACCATGATGGTTCACATCGGGGTGGCTGCCGAAAAGGATCCCTCGGTATTGGATCAGCCAACTTCCGGAGAAGATGAAAAGCAACTTTTTCTGATGCTTCGTAAGATCCTGAAAGAGACGCCTCAACGATGGAATGTCACCGTTGGGCAGATCAAAGGGGTCTCGGAAGAGACTACCACCGGTGTTCACAGACTTTACCAGATGATGGAGCGGGGTGAACTGTTGTTCCCCGCCATCAATGTCAATGACTCGGTCACCAAGTCCAAATTTGACAACCTCTACGGATGTCGCGAATCCCTTGCCGATGGTATCAAAAGAGCCACGGATGTGATGGTGGCCGGAAAGGTTGTGCTCATCTGTGGTTACGGTGATGTCGGCAAAGGATGTGCCAGATCCTTACGGGGATACGGAGCACGTGTGATCGTCACTGAGATTGACCCGATCTGTGCCCTCCAGGCTGCCATGGAGGGATTCCAGGTGACCACGCTTGAGGAAGTGGTTGGCGAATGCAATATTTTTGTCACCACCACAGGCAACAAGGACATCATCACCGCCGAGCATCTTTCCATAATGCCCGATCAGGCCATCGTCTGCAACATCGGACATTTTGACAATGAAATTCAGGTAAGCCGTCTCGAAAAATGGCCGGGAATCAAGAAGGTAAACATCAAACCTCAGGTAGACAAGTACATCTTTCCGGATGGGCACGCCATCTTTCTTCTCGCCGAAGGGCGGCTCGTCAACCTGGGTTGTGCCACGGGTCATCCCTCCTTTGTGATGAGCAACTCTTTTACCAATCAGACCCTTGCACAGATGGATCTGTGGAAAAATTCATACGAAGTCGGCGTATATCGGTTGCCAAAGTATCTGGATGAAGAGGTAGCCCGCTTGCACCTTGCACAGCTAGGGGTAAAGCTCACGCAACTTACCAAAGAGCAATCAGACTATCTGGGGGTTCCCGTCGGGGGGCCATACAAACCAGACCACTACCGCTACTAAAAGCTGGCGGGGGTGATCCCGCTGAAGCCTGATATCAAAACAGGGCAGCAACGATCCGATCATAAGGTCGTTGCTGCCCTGTTTTGTTGGAAGGAGGTTCGAGAATGCTCTGCCGAAGGTGATCCGGGAAGCATCGGATGACTCATTCCCTTCCGTCAATTGTGTATCCAGAGTCTGTTGTCAAGCAAGGTTACGTTGTATTGCTTCAGGCTCCTCACCGACGGACCTTTGATCACCACGCCACTGGTGTAAAGGTTGTATTGGGATCCGCACACCTTGCAGGTAGCTACCGGACTGCTGCTGAAGATGATACCCGTCTGGCCGGGATTGGTTTCCACAAATGCGTTCTTGGCCCCTTCGTTGGGGCAGCAGGCGTCAAAGGCATAATATTGCTGATCGCTGATGCAGATGACGATCAAACCGGCATAACCTTCTCCGGTAAAGGTCATCGAGTTTCCGGGTATCAAAAGGTTGTTGTAGTTGATCAGCGAAATGTATTTGTCGACATGTGCATAGGGGACAAAATTATCCTGGTTGTCGATGCAGTTGGAGGAACTGATAACGGTCACCAGCAAAAGGGCGGAGATCAACAATTTCGAAGCAATTTTGCGCGCCATGGGAGAGATTTTATCGTTCATCAAAAGTATAAAAATGTGCGATATCTTTCAGTCTTGCAGGCGAAAGGCTGTTTTGATGGTTCAAATGGCAAAAATGATCGAATTTTTCAGTCCGGAAGGAAAAATTTTGTCTGGTTGCTTGTAAATGAGAAAGAAAATTACATACATTTGTCAGAGATCGAAAACTAGAAGAGCTCCGCTGAATGGAGTTCTTCTGTTTTTTTTATAATAGACAAAAGCGTCCGAAGAATGACTAAAGTTACTTATATTTCTGCAGAAGGGTTGAAAAAACTCAAGGCTGATCTGGAACGGATGATCAACATTGAACGACCCGCAATTTCCAAACTCATCGGTGAAGCCATTGAGAAGGGGGATATTTCTGAGAATGCAGAATACGATGCTGCAAAGGATGCACAAGGAATGCTGGAAGCCAAGATTGCCGTGTTGCAGGATCAGATCGCCAGTGCAAGAATCATTGATCAGTCAAAGATAGATACCGATGTTGTTCAGATCATGAACAAGGTGACCATCCGGAATGTGAAAAACAATGCAGTCATGGCCTATACGTTGGTCTCGGAGCATGAATCCGATCTCAAAATGGCCAAAATCAGTGTAAGTACGCCCATTGCCAAGGGTTTGTTGGGCAAAAAGGTGGGTGACATCGTGGATATCCAGGTACCATCCGGAGTCATTCCTTTTGAAATCATCAAGATTGAATTGGGGCAATAGGTCATTTTTTTTTTTTTGAAGACAAACACAAAACAGGTTGTATCATGGCTTCCATCTTTTCAAAAATCGTTGCCGGAGAGATTCCCTGTTATAAGGTAGCAGAGGATGAGCACTTTCTTGCCTTCCTGGATATTTTTCCTCTCGCCAAAGGGCATACGTTGGTCATTCCCAAAAAAGAGGTGGATTACCTTTTTGATCTGGATGAAGCAACCTATTCCGGTCTGATGTTGTTTGCCAGAAGAGTGGCCCATGCGCAAGCCCGGGTGGTTGCCTGTAAACGGATCGGTGTTGCCGTTTTGGGTCTCGAAGTGCCCCATGCCCACCTTCACCTGGTGCCTCTGAACAGCGAGAAGGACATTGACTTTTCCAAACCAAAATTGCAGTTCAGCCAGGAAGAGTTTCAGCTGATTGCCCGCGAGATTGCTGAAAAGTTTGTTTAACCCATCGAAACGTTGCGGTAAATTTTCTTCGGAGAATCTTTTCACTATCTGACTTTGTCCGGATTCTTTCGGACATACTCCTCCCAGTTTTTCATTCCTTTTTCCTTTGGCGGATTTTTTAACTGAAGGTAGTGGCAGACAGCTGCGGCCAGAGCATCTGTGGCATCCAGATCTTTTGGCATGATGCTCATTCCAAAAAGTTGTTTGAGAAAATAGGCAACCTGTTCCTTTGAAGAGGCACCATTCCCGGTTATGGCCTGTTTGATTCGCAGCGGGGCATATTCACAAATGGGGACATTCCGGTAAAGAGAAGCCGCCATGGCCATTCCCTGTGCCCTTCCAAGTTTGAGCATGGATTGAACATTCTTGCCAAAAAACGGAGCTTCCAGGGCTGTCTCATCTGGTTTGTACTCATCGAGCAAATAGAGGGTCCGTTCGAAAAGGTGATGCAACTTCTGGTAGTGATCAAATTTCGAAGGAGTCTTGATGACGCCAATGGAAACGATGTTTACCTTTTGGTTGCTCACCCGGATAACGCCGTAGCCCATGATGTTTGTACCGGGGTCGATGCCCAAAATGGTTAAATTTTCCACCATTTCATGTTTGATCTAATGAATAAAGGAGTTTGGGTTGACTCGTTGCTTTCCGATTTCCGGACAGCAAGGCAATGATAAGGAATATTGGCTTCAAACGTACACTAAGCGCATGAAAATTTTGTGCTTCAGCCTTGTCAGCAGCGCGCGAGGATGGTTTCGTGCCTCCTCCGGCTCTTCAATCCAACAGCCTACTCGTGGGGCAGCCAGGTTGATCAGGATGTCGGGACCTGAATCCCTGCCGGTCGTACCTCAAGGCTTTGAGGCGATGTTGTGCGGTATTGAATTTCAGATGGTAACGATTGGGCGCAGAAACGGATCTAATACAATTTCCAGGAAAAGGTTGGATTTCCAGGGATGGCCCTGAGCAACCCATTTCGGGTACTCCAGGGGCATTTCCTCCCTTGCCGCGGACTTACCCGGCTAGATCAGCAAAGGCATCGGATCTTTGTCCCGGAGGAAAGCAATGGGAAGGCTTGATACCAAGGATGAGATCAGTTCTGAATTTCCGAATGACTTCAATAAGGCAAGTGTCAGGAAATGATCACAATGGATCGCAAATGATAGCTTTTTGCACAACAAATCCGAAGGCTGTTTGGGAAGATCAGAATAGATTCTTTTCCTGTGCGAAAAATGGTCCGAAAAGCAGGAAATTTTGGAATACCGATCCCCCGATAAAATGCTATAAAATAAGCAGCAGTTGAATGGACAGCCGAATAGCCTTAGCAGACGTTGAATGGGTCATTTTGTCAGTTTGATTATTTTGAATGGGGCAGTTTCAGGATCATTCCCTGCATTGTCTGCCTGCGTCAGCATTTTCCAATGTTCACGGTTTTCGAACAAAATGGGTAGCCCAACCGTTATGTCAACGGAGTGTCCACGCTTCAAAGGGTAGCGGTGGGGACAATTGACTAACTTTGTCAAAAGGGCACAGAAGTCATGTTTCATAGCAACGTTCATCGCTGATTTTGTATCGGCAAAACCAAGGATAAAGGCGATGCAATATTTTGTTCAATTGATTTAGGTCATTTTCTTTCCGTGACGGTTGCAGAGCAAATGGTTACAAGAAGGATAGGCTTGGAATCTCAGGGCATTCTATTTTGCTTTTATGTAGGTTGCAACATTACGTTGTATTTGATTTAAGTAGTATATTTGGAGCGTTGGTTGTCTACATTTACACGATGTCCAGGGTATTCGGTTAGTATTTTTGTTGAAACTTGTAAAGGCAATTGCAAAAAGACCGGCGGATAGCGTTCCATCAGGAATTTTGAATTGTTCAATAAATTATCTAACTGTATATCAAATATTTATTATTATTTTCACAACAAGGGGTTCATCTGTTTTTTTGAATTGTTTAGGCGTTGGATGAGGAATCGGGTCCTGGAACATGTCGGGATGGTCTTTTGCCAACCGGAAAAATTCGCGCATTTTAACCTTGAGGTGGGTAACCTTTGTGGATTTTTGGAGATAAATATGGAGCAACTGTTGTTATGGAAGATCTGAAAGGCCTCGTTTTTCGAAGCAGTGGAGGGTAGGATCTTCTGGTTCTGTCATAAAAAACTAGGAATGAGTAAAGTTTCTCTGCCTCTGAATGGCCAAAATCGGACAAAAGGACGGTTCCTCGGGATTGTCATTTGGGTCCTGATTTTTCTCTTTAACCTGACTTCCAGGGCGGCCGTCAACATTGGCGGAGATGCCGTTCCCAATAACCTTCCAGCGAATTTTGTTTCTACAGCCAACGAATGGCCTGGCGGCATTCCCGGCCATACTGATGTGACAGCTTGTGCGGGCAATGATGTGAACATCAATGCAACTCCGGGAGGAGCGGTCTACGCCTGGGCTTACAGTACGGATAACACGGCAACCTGGATTCCAACGCCCGAGACAACCGCTTCCATCGTACTCTCCAAGGTGGATATCAGCATGGATCAGTATTATTACCGTTGTACGGTGGATGGGGTGGATCAGTACTTTCACTTGACTGTCTATGCAGTTCCGACCGTCACCAACGCCAACACGGCCCATGTGTGCAGCGGATTTAGTCCGAACATCGGGCTTACCGCCACGGTAGCCAGTACCTTTACCTGGACCATAGGCAACATCACAGGAAGCATCACCGGTGCCAGTGCCGGGTCGGGTGCAACCATCAACCAACCTTTGGCCAATCCTTCCAACAGTGTTTCAGGAACCGTTGAATACCTGGTCACGCCCACCAGTACTACGGGATCTTGTGCGGGATCGCCTTACAGCATTGTGGTGACCGTTGATCCGTTGCCGGACATTGCCTTTACCGGAAGTACCACCCTTTGCAGTGGTACAACAACCAATTTGAAACTGACATCGACCGCGCCCGGGAACATATCCTGGGTCATTGGCAACAACTCGGGAGTCACCGGGGCCGTAGCAGGTTCGGGTTCTACCATCAGTCAGAACCTTACCAATACCAGTCATACAACTCCTGCCACAGTTGAGTACATCGTAACCTCCGTCTCGGTCGGCGGACTTTGCACGGGACATTCCACCACCATCACGGTGACCGTCAATCCTGCTCCGGATGTCACATCCTCGTCTACCACCATCTGTAGCGGGACTTCACCCAATCTTACCTTGACCGCCTCCATTCCCAGTACCTATACCTGGGTGCCTCAAAATAACGTAGGGGCGATTTCCGGGGCATCTTCGGGAACGGGTCCGCTCATCAATCAAACACTGACTGATCCAAGCTCTTCTTTGTCAGGCAGTATCGATTATGTGGTCACGCCGAAATCGTCCACCGACCTGTGTACAGGAGCTAACAAAATCATTACGGTCAATGTGAATCCTTTGCCGATCGTGACCTCCACCGGCACCACCATCTGCAGTGGCTCCAGTCCGGAGTTGAAACTGTTGGCCACCACACCGAGTACCTTCGCCTGGACCATTGGTAACATAACCGGTGGAATTACAGGTGCCGTTGCCGGTTCCGGTTCCACCATCAGTCAAGTTTTGACGAATCCGAGCAACAACACGGTAGGCACCGTGGAGTACAACATCACCCCCACCTCTACCTTGGGTGGTTGTCAGGGCAATGTGACCAAAATCATTGTAACCGTCAATCCGGCACCCTCGGTCACCACTGCTTCAACCTCCCTGTGCAGTGGATTGAGTCCGAACCTAAGCCTGGATGCATCCATTTCGAGCAATTATACCTGGACGATTGGCACCATCACGGGTGGTGTTACCGGAGCCACTGCCGGTTCCGGCTCAAACATCAATCAGGTTTTGACCAATCCAAGCAATGTGACCGCTGGTTCTGTCCAATACATGGTCACTCCGACCTCTACCGCTGGAGGATGTACCGGCACGGCAAAATCGATTGTTTTGACAGTTGCTCCGTTGCCTCAGGTCAATTCAAGCAATGCCTATACCATATGCAGCGGTACCGGGACCAACATCAACCTTTCTGCGACCATTCCCAGCAATTTTAGTTGGACGGTCGGAACCATCACCGGGAGCATTACAGGAGCCACCTCAGGAAGTGGAAGCACGCTGAATCAAACATTGGTTTGTCCGGTGGGATCGGCCGGCGGATCCGTCATTTATCGGGTTGTACCCACCTCTATTGCGGGTGGATGCGATGGTGCACCCTACAACATCACCGTAACGGTCAATCCCACTCCGGTAGTCACCAGTAACGCGACTGCCAGTGTATGCAGTGGGAAAAGTGCGAATGTTTCACTGACGGCTACCGTTCCAAGTACCTTCAGCTGGACTGTCGGGACGATTACCGGAGCCATTACCGGAGCCAGCGGAGGAAGCGGCAGTACCATCACCAATGTCTTGACCAATCCCAGCAATTCAAGTGCCGGAACGGTCGTATACAAGGTTACGCCGACTGCCACCACCGGCGGATGTACGGGAGCACCCTTTGACATCACCGTCACGGTGAATCCGACGCCGGTGATGACGACCGATCAAAATCCACCTGCCATTTGTAGTACGACCTCACCAGGCCTCTCTTTGGGTGCCACCACACCATGTAATTTTTCATGGACCATCGGAACCATTACCGGAGGTATCACAGGGGCTACCGATGGGTCGGGAACCTCCATCAACCAGGTGTTGACCAATCCGAGTGATACCAATACGGGTACTGTTACCTACAATGTCACACCCACCTCCATCACCGGTGGTTGCGTGGGGGCATCCTATCCGATAACCATTACGGTGAATCCATCACCCACCCTGACATCCCCTTCCAGTGCCACCATTTGCAGCAGTACCAGTCCCAATCTGGCTCTGGTCGCCAATCCTGCCGGAGGTTCTTTCTCCTGGTCTGTCGGAACGATCACCGGCGGAGTTACCGGAGCGACAGCCGGTTCCGGTACAGTGATCAACAACATTCTTGTCAATCCCTCATCCAGTGGTGTCGGAACGGTGCAATACCTTGTAACACCCATGACATCTGGTGGTTATACCTGTGCAACGCTACCCGTTACCATTACCGTTACCCCCTCACCAGTAGTCACCAACCTCTCAGCCTACACCATCTGTAGCGGTGCCTCAACTACGATTTCATTGACGGCATCCACGGCAAGCACCTTTTCCTGGACCATTGGAGCCATCACCGGCGGGATCACCGGCGCATCCAGCGGAGCTGGGACCTCTATCAATCAGGTCTTGACCAATCCGAGTTCCACCCAATCGGGAACTGTAAAATACATTGTGACCCCAACCTCGAATCCGGATGGATGCGCAGGCAATCCATATACGATTACCGTGACTGTCAACCCGGGTCCGACCTTGAATATTCCGGCAACCTACTCCATTTGCAGCAACACCAATACCAACATCAACCTGGCTGCTACGATGGCCAGCAGTTTCTCCTGGTCGGTCGGGGCCACTTCAGGCGGTATCACAGGTGCTACAGGTGGTTCCGGTCTTGTGATCAACCAGACCCTGGTTAATCCCAGTTCCGTATCTTCGGGAACAGTCGATTATGTGGTCACACCTACGACGACTTCCGGATCCTGTCCGGGGACACCCTCAACCCTGACAGTGACGGTCAATCCCAATCCTTCCGTTACCACACCCAATACCCTGATCATAGCCAGCGGCTCCAGTACCAACATGACTTTGACAGCCACTGTTCCCAGCACATTCTCATGGACCATCGGTAGCATCACCGGTGGCATCACAGGGGCTGTTGCCGGTTCTGGTACAGCCATCAACCAGACTTTGATCAATCCGAGCACTTCGTCGGCCGGTACGGTAACCTATCTGGTCACGCCAACCGGTGGCGGTTGTAGTGGCGCTGTTTATCCGATCGTTGTGACCGTGCAACCCATTCCAACGGTGACGGCATCACCAACGGCCATGATTTGTAGCAAGGCCACCACCAACATCAATCTGACCTCCAACATCCCAAGTACCTTCAGCTGGACGGTTGGGACAATCACGGGAGGTGTGACGGGTGCAGCACCCGGAACGGGAACCTCCATCAATCAGGTATTGACCAATCCGAGTGACATGGTTGCTGGGACAGTGGCCTACATCGTGACCCCGACATCTGTAGCAGGATCGCTGGTTGGAACACCCTATACCATCACGGTGACGGTCAATCCATCACCGTCGCTGACCAACAGCAACCTTTTGACGGTCTGCAGCAAAATCAGTCCCAATGTATCGTTGACGGCTTCCATTCCCAGCAATTTCAGCTGGACCGTCGGAACCATTGCCGGCGGTATCACCGGGGCCTCTTCCGGATCGGGAGGAACCATCAACCAGGCGCTCACCAATCCCAGCAATTTGTCTGCCGGTACGGTCGACTACATCATCACACCCACTTCTATTTCTGGCAATTGCGCCGGAACACCTGGCACCATCACCGCAACGGTCAACCCGGCACCTTCCATTACGAATGCCGCGACACTGACGATTTGCAACGGATCGAGCCCGAACATTGCCCTTACCTCTTCGATGCCCAGCAATTATTCCTGGACCATTGGTACGGTTACCGGTGGTGTGACGGGTGCTACCGCGGGTGTCGGATCCCTCATCAATCAGGTCCTGACCAATCCCAGCGCTTCTGCCACGGGTACGGTAGCCTTTGTTGTGACGCCCACCTCCATTGCCGGTAATTGTGTGGGTAATCCATTCACCATAACAGTGAGTGTGCTCCCTTCTCCTTCCGTTACTACTTCACCTACGGCAACGACCTGCAACAAGGTGAGTCCGAATATTGCGCTAAGTGCAACGGTTCCCAGTACCTTTACCTGGACAGTCGGCGCGATCACCGGTTCCATCACCGGGGCAAGTGCCGGGACGGGTCCCACCCTCAATCAGGTGCTGACCAACCCAAGCAACACCACTTCCGGAACCGTTGCCTATCTGGTGACACCTACCTCTGTGACAGGAAGTTGTACGGGGAATCCTTACACCATCACGGTCACCGTTTTGCCATCACCGGATCTTAACCCGATTGCCCCAGTTACCATCTGTAGCAAGACTTCACCCAACATCGCTCTGTCTGCCTCCGTTCCATGCACCTACTCATGGACCATCGGCACCATTTCGGGTGGCATTACCGGAGCCAGCAGCGGATCCGGTGCCACGATAAATCAGGTATTGACCAACCCCAGCGGACTGACAGCAGGTACTGTGGATTACATTGTTACACCTGTCTCTGTGACCGGAAATTGTGCTGGCGCACCTGTGACCATCACGGTAACTGTGAATCCCGCACCCGTGATCACCACACCCAATACTGCGACCATCTGCAG
Source organism: Marinilabiliales bacterium (assembly GCA_021286825.1). Classification (GTDB taxonomy): domain Bacteria; phylum Bacteroidota; class Bacteroidia; order Bacteroidales; family Prolixibacteraceae; genus CAINVV01. The sequence continues at coordinate 15,152 of JAJTBP010000033.1, forward strand.
TGGTTCCAACACGAACATTGCCCTTGCCTCCACTTTCCCGGCAAATTTCACCTGGACGGTAGGATCCGTTACGGGTGCCATAACAGGCGCCATTGCCGGGGCCGGCAATTCCATCGATCAGGTGTTGTCCAACCCGAGCAATACCACTTCCGGAACCGTGACCTATTTGGTTACCCCATCGGCAGCAGTCGGAACCTGTTCCGGGACTGCTTACGCCATCACGGTTACCGTACTTCCCAAACCTGCTGTGACCAATACAGCCGCAGCATCGGTATGTAGCGGTGCTTCCCCGAACGTGGTGCTGCAGTCCAGCATCCCAAGTACCTTTACCTGGACGATTGGAGCCATTACAGGAGGCATCACCGGTGCAAGTCCTGGGTCCGGTCCGGTTCTCAACCAGGTCTTGACCAATCCGGGAAATTCTGCCTCCGGTACCGTAGCCTATGTCATTACGCCGACCTCCGTTACCGGGGGATGTATCGGCAATCCTTTTACACTGACGGTGACCGTACAACCAACGCCGGCCATCACCAATGTGCTTTCTGCCACGATTTGCAGCAAATCGAGTCCGGGATTGGCGCTGACAGCTTCTACGGCAAGCAACTTCGCCTGGACGATTGGTACAATTTCTGGTGGAATTACCGGTGCAACGTCGGGTTCAGGAAGTTCCATCAATCAGGTCCTGACCAATCCCAGCACCACTGTACCAGGATTTGTGGAATACCTTGTTACGCCTACGGCTGTGACCGGTGGCTGTGTCGGCCCTCAAGCCACCGTCACCATCAACGTCAATCCGGTGCCGGTTATTTCAACACCAGCAACCGCAACTGCCTGTAGCGGGTCGAGTCCGAATATTGCCCTGGCCGCATCCTCTCCAAGTACCTTCTCCTGGACAGTGGGTACTGTGACTGGCGGTATTACAGGTGCCTCTGCAGGATCCGGCAGCAACATCAACCAGGTGCTGACCAACCCAAGCAACACGGTCTCCGGAACGCTTACCTATGTGGTCACACCTACAGCCATCGTCGGGAATTGCGCTGGTTCGCCCTATTCCATTACCGTGACCGTGCCACCTTATCCTGCCGTGACAACCCCGGCAGCAGCCTCTATCTGTAGCGGTGGAACGACCAATATCGGATTGACAGCGACCATTCCCAGCACCTTTACCTGGGTTGTCGGCTCCGTAACAGGCGGAATTACCGGTGCCAGTGCCGGCAGCGGACCTACGATTGCCCAAAAGTTGACCAATCCGGGAAACAGCGCAGACGGTACTGTTGCCTATATCGTGACCCCGACCTCCGTGACGGGAAATTGCGTGGGAAATCCTTATACCGTCACCGTGACTGTTCATCCGGTTCCGTCCCTTACTTCTGCCACGACAGCCACCATTTGCAGCAAAGGTTCACCCAATCTGACATTGACGGCCTCCGCAGCAAGCACCTTTAGCTGGACCATCGGCACCATTGCGGGAGGAATTACGGGAGCTTCAGCCGGTTCAGGAACGGCCATCAACCAGGCCTTGACCAACCCCAGTACGACAGCAGCCGGTACCGTTGAATATCTGGTCACACCCGTCCTGTCAGCAGGTGGTTGTGCCGGAACACCTACTTCTGTGGTCATCAATGTCAATCCGGCACCTGCTGTTACCAATCCAGCCACATTATCCGTTTGCAACGGGACAAGCCCCAATATCAATCTGGCAGCATCGGTTCCCAGCACCTTTGTCTGGACGATCGGAGCCATTACCGGCGGTATTACCGGCGCGAGTGCCGGATCCGGCTCTATCATCAATCAGGTATTGACCAATGCAAGTTCCAGTGCCTCGGGTACTGTGGCTTACGTGGTTACCCCAACGGCTGTCACAGGGGGATGTGCCGGTAATCCATACACCATCACGGTCACCGTCACACCAACACCGGTCGTTACTACGCCGGCTGTTGCGACTGTGTGCAGCGGCAAGAATACCAACATTGCCCTCTCTGCCAGCGTAGCCAGCAGCTTCTCCTGGTCAGTAGGAGCTGTTACGGGCGGAATCGTGGGAGCCAGTGCCGGCTCGGGTGCCTTCCTCGATCAAATTCTTAGCAATCCCAGCAGCACAACGAATGGAACGGTCACCTATCTTGTGACACCGGTTTCCACCTCCGGTGGATGCCCGGGAGCAGCCTACCCCATTG